>NZ_FNQE01000021.1 GCF_900107485.1 Proteiniborus ethanoligenes | reverse complement strand
AAACAAATATCTTAGATACTACCTGATTGAGGCTGCTAACAGTGTTCGAAACCATATACCAGAGTATAAACAATTTTATTACAAGAAGTACGGTGAAGTAACTACCCACCAACATAAAAGAGCACTCGCACTTACATCTCGTAAATTAGTACGACTGATTTTTGGATTGCTGACTAAAAATCAAATCTACTCCACCGATAAAGTTGGAGAGATTCAATAAAATATTTTCCCTTCTCAAACCTATTTTTCTCAAAAAAATTATAGGTTCTATTAAGATTACTCTTTTTTAATTGTTTCTTTTATTTTCTTTAAAAATCATCTCTTGACATATTACCAGATTGCTCTTTAAAATGTGCTAATCAATCACATATATACTGGTTTTCTCTCCGTCTATTCTAGCTCTACTGCCTAAGGGTAAAGTTGCAGTAGGTAGGCAATGACCGCATTTAAAATTGTAAATAGTTGGCTTGTTCTCAGGAGCTATTAGCTCTTTAAATATTTCCATTAGGGATAAGCTCTTTTCAGGCTCCTTTGAAGTACAATTTGTCCATGCTCCTAAAATTATTCCTTCCGCATCCTTTAGCTTCCCAGCCTCCTTAAGCTGTAGCAGCATCCTATCTATTCTATAAGGCTCTTCATCGACTTCCTCTATGAATAAAATCTTCCCCTTAGTATCAATTTCGTATTTTGTGCCTATTGATGCTGCAAGTAATGATAAATTGCCTCCAATTAATATTCCCTCACCCTCTCCTTTAACTAGGGTCTTAAGCTCTATACCTTCTGGATTTTTTATAAGTCCTAAGGGATTTTCACTAAAAATATTATCAATATAAGAATCCATGGTATAGCTATCTACGTTATTATATAGCTCTGTTGAAGGCATTGGTGAATGAAAAGTGACCATATTACAGATTTGATTAAATGCTATATGAAGTGAAGTTACATCGCTATAGCCTGCAAAAATCTTTGGATTTGATTTTATCATTTGGAAGTCTAATAAAGAGAGTATTCTAGCTGAACCATATCCACCTCTAATACTAAATACTCCAGATATTGACGGATTTTGAAACATCATATTTATATCTCTAGCTCTTAGTTCATCCTTTCCAGAAAGATAGCCATGGGTAGCATAACAGCTTTCTCCAAGAACTACATTTAAGCCCAGAGCTTCCATGGCCTCTATGGCGGGCTTTATTCTTTCAGGTGGTGTGGGGCTAGAGGTACCTACTAAGCCTATAGTGTCTCCTTTTTTTAACGGCTTTGGTCTTATCATTTTTTATTTCTCTCCAGTATTTTTCTATATTCTACAGCTTCTGCTTCATTAGCTAATACATAGTGGTCCTTCTCTATTTCTATCCATTTGGGTGGATTATTCTCATAATCATGCATGGTAAAGTCGTATGTTTCTAATATTTTTTTCTTTTCTGCCCTAGGGTCTGGTATTGGTATAGCTGATAGCAGGGCACGAGTATAAGGGTGCAAGGGGTTTTCAAAAATCATTTCTGTATCGGCCATTTCAACTATTTTCCCTTTATGAATTACAGCTAATCTATCTGTTATAAAGCGTACTACAGACAAATCATGAGCTATAAATAGATAGGTTAATCCCTTTTCCTTTTGAAGCTGGGATAATAAATTCAAAACCTGTGCCCTAATAGAAACATCTAGTGCAGATATAGGTTCATCAGCTATGATTAGCTCAGGCTCCATTATTAGAGATCTGGCTACTCCTATTCTCTGTCTTTGCCCACCTGAAAACTCATGAGGAAAACGGCTTGCAAATTCCGGCAATAGCCCAACGTCTAACAGCGCTTTCTCTACCTTTGCTTTTCTTTCTTCTTCATTACTGTAGTTTTTTATATTATATAGACCTTCAGATACTATATAATCCACCTTTGCCCTTTCATTTAATGAAGCCATCGGATCTTGGAATATCATCTGAATTTTTCGGGTTATTTCCTTGTCTAGAGCTTTGTCAATCTTACCATTAATCTTAGCCCCTTTGAAAAATATTTCTCCACCAGAAGTTTCATTTAGTCTGATTATGGCTCTTCCTATAGTTGTTTTACCTGAGCCTGATTCTCCTACTAAGCCAAAGATTTCTCCTTTATAGATATGAAAGCTTACGTCATTAACGGCAGCAAATCTATTTTTTTTCTTTTTCCCGAATTCTACCCGTAGGTTTTTTACTTCTAACAATATTTCTTTGTCTTTATTAGGCATCCTTATCTAACCCCCATTGCTGACGAAGTATTTTAATAGATTCTGGTGGCTCTACCTTTGGTGCTCGAGGATCTAATAGCCAGGTCTTTGCCTTATGTGTTGGACTTACTGAGAAATAAGGTGGTTTTTTAATAAAATCTATTTTAAGTGCTCTTTGATTTCGTGGTGCAAAGGCATCACCTATTATTTCATTGAATAGATTGGGAGGCGTTCCCTTTATAGAATATAAGGGCTCTCCTTTAATGCCAAGCTGTGGAAGTGAAGATAGAAGTGCCCAAGTGTATGGATGCTGTCCATTGTAAAACACCTCTTCACTAGTACCGATTTCTACAATATCACCAGCATACATTACAGCTATTCTATCTGCAACATTAGCTACAACGCCTAAGTCATGAGTTATATATATTGTAGTTAGATTGTACTTTTTCTTTAGTTCCTTCAATAATCCAAGTATTTGTGCTTGTATAGTTACATCTAGTGCCGTAGTAGGCTCATCGCAAATAAGTATTCTTGGTTTACAAGCTATTGCAATAGCTATAACTACTCTCTGTCTCATTCCGCCAGAAAATTCATGAGGATATTGATTATATCTTTTTTCTGGATTAGGTATGCCTACATCCTTTAATATCTCAATTACAGCTTTTTTAGCCTCTTCCTTTTTCAAACCTTGATGTAGCTCAACAGCCTCTTGAACTTGCTTTCCTATAGTTTTTAGAGGATTTAATGAGGTCATTGGATCTTGAAATACCATAGCTATGTTTTTGCCTCTTATTTTAATCCAATCATTTTCACGTTTATATTTAGCTAGGTCTTCTCCTTCAAAAATTATTTCACCTGAGTCTACCCAACCGTTTGCATCTAGAAGCCCCATGAAGGTCTTTGTAAATACTGATTTACCTGAGCCTGATTCTCCAACTATAGCAAGGCTTTCTCCTTCATAAACATGAAGAGAAGCTTCTCTTATTGCAGTCAGTATTTTCCCACGAAGTCTAAATTTAACCACTAAATCCTTAACAGATAATATTACTTTTTCTTCCTTCATAGTACACCTCCTAAACATGGTTTCTTGGATCCGCCGAATCTGCAAAAGCATTGCCCATTACATAAAAGGATATTGTAATAACTGAAAGAACTACAGCTGGGAATATTAACTGATAACGTAATGATGGAACCATCATAAGAGCTCTACCTTCATTTATTAGGTTGCCTAAGGATGGAATGCTAACAGGTAATCCAAGTCCAATATAAGTTAGGAAAACTTCATAGCCAATTGCTGCAGGAACAGCCAATGCTATTCTAAGCATAATTACAGAAACTAAATAAGGCAGTAGATTTTTTGTTACTATTCTTCTAGTAGGAGTTCCTAAGCATCTTGAAGCTAAATTGTATTCTCTGTCTCTTATAATAACTATAAGATTACGTACAAAGCGTGCCATACCTAACCATCCAGTCATACACATGGCAAATATCATTGTACTTAGACCAGGCCTCATTATATAAGTTAATAGAATAAGAATAATAGTAGTGGGTATGTTGTTTATAACATTATAAATTTCAGTAATAGGACGGTCTAAGCTTCTAACATATCCCCACATGGCTCCTATTATAATACCTACTACAGCCTCCCAAAGACCTACTAAGATGCCGATTGATA
Organism: Proteiniborus ethanoligenes; assembly: GCF_900107485.1. Lineage (NCBI taxonomy): Bacteria > Bacillati > Bacillota > Clostridia > Eubacteriales > Proteiniborus > Proteiniborus ethanoligenes. The sequence goes on along the minus strand of NZ_FNQE01000021.1, from coordinate 65,745 downwards.
AGGAGGTTCTAGTTCCACTCCATATACGAGCCCACAAATCTTGACCTATTGAATTAGTTCCAAACCAAAATTCAGAATCTGGCTTGTGGTTTCTAAGCTGCATTTTAGTTTTTTCATCAATGTAAATTTTCGTTGGAGATTTTTGATTTGGTAAAAATGGTTGTATAGCTGTAAATATTAGCAGTCCTATAATCAGAAATAGCAAGAATACTGCTACTTTGTTTTGTGTAAAAACCTGCCAGGTAGAGCGCCAGTAGGAATAATTAGAATAGCCTGCACGTTTAGCCGCTTCATCATCATATTCTGCAAACTCAAATAGATTTTGATTAATATTATCTGATAATTTATCTATAGTCTTACTACCCATTATCTAGCGCCCCCCTTTTTTTGTAAATTTATACGTGGATCAAATGCTGCCATAAGTATGTCTCCTAAAAAAAGACCAATTATACCTATAGATGAATAAATAAGTACTAATGCTTGAACTAAGGAATTATCTTGCCTTTGTATGGCATCTACTAAAAGTCCTCCCATACCAGGAATTGAATACAGGGATTCTATATAGATAGATCCTGATATTGTGAATAACAAGGATGTAGGTAAATACTGAGCCATAGGAACAAAAGCATTGCGAAAGACATGCTTTACCATTATTCCTTTATCCTTAAGCCCTTTTGCCCTAGCTAATCTAACATAGTCCTTATTTATTTCATCTACCATGTATCTCCTCATCCACATTGCATAGGATGCAGTACTACCTAAAGACATGGATACTGCTGGTAAAATCCAACTAGTTGGATTGTCAGGCTTGAATAATATTGGTAGTTTTAAAATATCTGTCACATATAATTGTAAAAACAAATAGTAAACCGCTGCTGGAACTGCATTGATAAATACTATATATCCTGTTCCAAGTTTATCCCAAATCCCACTTTTACTTCGAGCCATGGTAATTCCTAAAGGAATACCTGCAATTAATGATATTCCCATAGCTGCTAAGCCAAAATACAAGGAATAGGGAATTTTAGTTTTAAGAATATCAGTAATAGGCACTTTAGGTCTATAAATAATTGATTTACCTAAATCTCCTGCTAATAGTGCTTTATAAAAATTACTTAATTGTACATGTATTGGATCTCTAAGTCCCATACTAGTTAAAATAGCTTCTCTTTGTGCTTCATCTAGCTTTTCATAGCTTTCTGCAAAGTAGCCTTCTTCAGGCATTAATCTCATTAAAAGAAATACTACTGTTATAATAATAAAAAGTGTTATTAGAGATTGAAATAATCTTTTGAGTGAATATTTTAGCATATCACTCCCCCTTTTCGTCTTGTCAAACTGTTATTGCCTGATATTTGTATAAAGCAAGGACTATTTTAATAATAGTCCTTGCTTTGCTTTTTTTATTTGCCAGCTGCCTTTAATGCTTCTGCACGTTCTTTTTCCCATTTTATTAACTCTGCTTCATATTGTTCAGTATTCATTGGTTTTTCCATAACCTTCTGCCCTTTAAATCTTTCAGCAGAAACTCCAAATGGTGAATATGGTGATTCAAATGGATTCAGTCTAGATGCCGAATATCCACCTCCACCTACTGCATATGGAATAACAAAGGCTTGATCAATAAAAAATGCTTCTGCTTCTGCAAACAAAGCATAACGTAATTCTATGTCTAAGACCTCAGCTATAGCAGCATTTACCATGTTCTCATAAGTGTTTTTACCATTAGCTTCCTTGTAGCCTTCAGCTAAATGTGGCCAGTTATATGTGCCTGATGGTGTGAATGGATCTGTATATGTCTCAGGGTCTGCATAATCTGGTCCCCAGTTACACTCTAAGAAAGCATAATTTCCTGAACGTCTTACTTCTTTTAAGAAGCCTGTAGGTGGCTTAGGGTCTATAATTATATCTATATAGTCTGTTCCTAGCAGATTTTCCATTTGCTGCTCTATAACCTGTGCACGATTTGCCCATTCAGTTGAGCCTGTGTTATAAGGCATTAAAACTTTTACTGGGAAGTTAACCTTTCCTTTTAATTCTTCCATAGCCTTATCTCTGTATTCTTTTGCTAAGCTCTCATTAAATGAATCTGTATTTGCAAATTTAGCTAAGCTCCCAAGCTGAGTATAGTCTACTCCATCTAAATCAACAAAATTCTTTGGAGTTATTGTATTTGATATTCTCTTTTCTGGGTCATATGGCTCTGCAGTTAGCATTGCTGCCTTTCTGTCTAATGCATGGAAAAAGGATTTACGGAAATTAAGGTTATTTACTGCTTTCTTCCAGTTCTCTGGTTCATATTCTGCTGGGAATTGTGGGTCAAAGTTAAGTGCATAGAAATAAGTGTAGAAGCCTGTTCTATTTGGACGAATCATATCCTTCTTTTTAGAATCCTTCATCCATTCATCAATAATTGATGAAGGGATACTTGCATAGTCTACTTCTCCCCTTAACAATAATTCAGGTGCTAACGTTGCTGCCTCTTTGTTGTATATAGATATGATTTTTTTGATATGAATATTTTCTTTATCCCAATAATTTTCATTTGCTACAAGAACCCTTCTATTTTGTGGCTCAAATGTTTCCATTATATAAGCTCCATTGTATAGGAAATTAACATTATCTGTACCAAATTTTTCTCCTACCTCAGCTAAATACTGTCCATTGGCTGGGAAGAAGCATACATAGGTAAGCATAGATAGAAAATACGGAGTAGGCTTCTCAAGAGTATACTCTAGAGTATATTTATCAATTGCCTTTACTCCTACTTGTTCAAAATCTGATATTTCTCCATTATAGAATAGCTCTGCATTTTTTATAACTTGATATGCTATATTAGCAGTTTGAGATTCCTTTGTACTGTCTAATATATATTTCATTGCATCTACAAAGTCTTGTGCTACAACCTCTGCATATTCTTTACCGTCATGTGTTACCCATTTAACTCCTTCTCTAAGTTTAAATGTCCACACTAACCCATCATCTGAAACGTTCCAATTCGTAGCTAAGCTAGGCTGTGGTACTCCATATCTGTCATAGTCAATCAAAGTATCTACAAAGTTAGCTGCAAGTCCAAACTCTGCAGTAGTAGCAGTTACTAGATAATTTATTGTTGCTATTTCCCCAGAATAAACTGTAGTATATTCCTGTACTACGGCAGGAGTCTCTACTACTGTTTCGCCGCTTTCTGCTGGCTTTTCAACATTTGTCTGCGTTTCCTGATTTCCCTTTGTACATCCAGCTAATAGCATTAATAATACTAATGTTAAAGCTAAAAATCTTTTCATTCTTCCCCCTCCTTATTTTTTAACAGCAAGTCCTTCCGGTATCATTTCCTTTGATATTAAATCTTCATAGGTTTCTCTTTTTACAATTACACATTCTTCTTTTTCTCTTAAAAGCACTACAGCTGGTTTAGGTAGTTTATTGTAATTACTTGACATAGAGTAATTGTATGCACCTGTACTCAATACTCCTAATATATCACCCCTTTCAATTTTGGGAACTAATTGATCCCAAATGAGTATGTCACCTGTTTCACAGCACTTTCCTGCTATAGTTACCACCCTATCAGGCTTTAAATTGCATTTATTAGCAACAATTGCTTCATATTTTGCATTATATAATGCTGGCCTTGGATTATCAGGTAGGCCTCCATCAACACTTACATATGTTCTCACATTTGGTATTTCTTTAACTGCACCTACTGAATAAAGAGTAATGCCCGCTTCCCCTACTATCCACCTGCCAGGCTCTATAATTACTGTTGGAATATCTATATTAAGCTCTCTGCAATATGATGATACTTTTTCCATTATTGCATCTGTATAATATGTAATGTCTTTTACTGTATCGGTTTTATTATAATATATTCCAAAACCTCCTCCAGTATTAAGCTCTTTTACAACAAAGCCTAATTCATTTTTTAACCATTTAAAAAGATTTAAGACTATTTCAATAGCCAAGGTATAAGAGTCCTTATCAAAAAGGTTTGAACCTATGTGAAAATGAAAGCCCATAAGCTCAATATTTTTAGATTTAATTGCTTTTATAACAGCTTCATCTATACTGCCTTCTAGCAATGGAATACCAAACTTTGAATCTTTTTGGCCTGTCGATATGTATTTGTGAGTTTTTCCTTCTACTCCCGGAGACACTCGAATTAAAATTTTCACCTTCTTTTTCATCTCATTAGCTAGGTCATCAATTATTTCTATTTCGTCAAAGTTATCAACCACAATTCTTCCTACCTCATTCGAGATAGCCATTTGAAGTTCTTCATATGATTTGTTGTTACCGTGGAAAAAGACTTTGTCCATAGGAAAATCAGCCTTTAAAGCAGTGTATAGCTCTCCTCCCGAGACAACATCTAAGCCTAGTCCTTCACTTTCGATTATTTTACACATGCTCAATGTTAAAAAAGCCTTACTTGCATATGCTACCTTTGTATTGGGGTACCTATTTAGAAAATCCAATTTTATTTTTCTGCATTTTTCTCTTATTATATTTTCTGAAAGTACATAAAGCGGCGTACCATACTTTTTGGCTAACTCTACAGCATCGTAGTCGGCAAATATTAGATTAGAACCTATACAGTCTAATTTTTCCATCCTTACAGCCCCTTTTAAGCTTATTAGTCTTAAAATATATAATGTTGCAACTGTTATGCCAACTATCATTCATTAAACTATGTTTATGTCAAGATAGACTAGTTCAGCCTTTTGCTTGTTAAATGTAATGAATAAGCCTAATGCTGCTGAAAATTCTCTTCATTTTTAAAATGTTATTCCGTTTTCCCGAACCCCTTATAGGATACTTTCAAATCTTAAGGCTTCAATTATCTGATAATTTAAAGTGTTTTAAACTCTTTTGTTGGATATAATAAAATAGTTCGCTATTGCGGACATTTTCCGTTTTCCCGAACTATTTCATATTATATTTTTTGATTTTTTCGTAAAAGCTAGTTTTGCCAATATTTAATGCTTCCATAGCTTTAGCTTTGTTTCCGTTATAATAGCCTATGGCATAGAGCAAAGCACTTTTTTCTGCAGCTTCTATAGCTTCCTTTAATGTTTGTATCTTTTCATTTCTAGTTTTTTTGTTCTCTCTGTTTATTGCAAGAAAATTGGAAAGAATTGTATTGCCTTCTGTCATATTTATAGCTCTTTCAAATACATTTTCTAGCTCTCTTATATTGCCTGGCCAATCATGGCTAATTAGTGTACTAATGGCTTCCATAGATATACGCTTTTCTTCTAATCCAATTCTTTCGCATATCTTTGGTATCATATAATCTACTAACTGATAAATATCTTCTTTTCTTTCTCTTAGTGGTGGTATCCATATTGGAAATACATTAATTCTATAGTACAAATCTTCTCTAAACTTTCCTTTTATTATTTCTTCTTCTAAATTTTTATTTGTTGCAGCTATAATTCTTACATCTACCTTTATGTTCTTTTTACCACCTATTTTGAAAAAGCTTTTGTCCTGCAAGACCTGAAGAAGCTTCACTTGTAGCGCAGGAGATATTTCCCCTATCTCATCTAGAAAAATAGTCCCTCCATGAGCAAGCTCAAACAGCCCAGGTTTTCCTTCATCTCTTGCACCCGTAAATGCTCCCTTTTCATAGCCAAAAAGCTCACTTTCAAGAAGGGTTTCTGGTATAGAGCCACAATTAACATGAATAAAAGGCTTGTCTCTATTTTTACTATTATCATGTATTACCCTTCCTAATAAGGTTTTTCCTGTCCCGCTTTCCCCCAAAAGAAGTACAGTTGAATTAGTTTGCGAGGCTTTAATTGCAAGTCTTTTAACATTTAATATTTCCTTACTATCTCCTATTATTTCTGGAAGAAGCTTTTTAATATTTTCTTCTTCCTTGAGTCTTATTTCCATTTGCTCTAGACTTATTAACGCTTCATCTCTTTCTCTTATTACTTTTTTTATTTCAGAAATATCTTCAACCTTCAACACAGCTCCAGCTCTCTCTCCTTTAATGAACAAAGGAGAAAGGGTGCATATAGTTGCTCTACCATTTATTTCTTTAAATTCATTTTCATAGCTTATGTCTTCTTTAGTAGCTGCTTTATAAAAATCCTCTATGGTATCCCCACCACTGTGTATCTCGAAAATATCCTTGCCTATAACATCAAAATCCTCTGAATGTATACCCTTTGCCCTATACTCCTTTTCAAGAAGAATATCCTTTACTGCCTCCCCTCTAGCAGTATATCCATGGGTCTGGTAAAATTTAAGCCTTTTCGTCTTATGATCTAAAATCACCATATGTCCTATTGCATTCATATATTTCATTATATATTTGTCTTCATCTACTCCTAAGCTTATAATTTTATTCTCAAAATCAATACTACAGTCTATGTTCATGCCTAAAGCCTTTGAATTTAGAGAAAGCTCCTTTGTGCTATGATTTGGAGATATATATTTATATATTGGTAAATTAGGCTTGTCTTCCTTGAATATTCCTATGGCTAATAATGCGTTTCCTGCTTTAATATTTCCATCTCTAACGCCAATATATCCCAAATCTTCAGGCTTTAGGTTCCCATCATCCTTTCCTAAAGAATTGTTTCCTATGATGACTATATCTCCTTTTTGAAGTCTCCCTTCCTTGTGACTAATTTCATTATTACTTACTATTCCAAATATTTCTTTAGCCTTATTATTATATATTTGAATCTTTCCTGAATTATCTATAAAAATAAAGCCTTCTGTCATCATATCAGTAAATTTTCTTTCAAAGCTATCTATACTAAACACTAGCATCACCCTTTAGTTATCAATTAAAATCTACTCCATGAATTTTCTTAAAGCCTAAGCCTGGTTCATCTGATAATGTTATTTTAGAATCTTCAAAAATAGGGCCACCCTCTATAGGATCTATACTACATAAGCCAGGTCCATCTAGGTCTACTTTTGTAATAATTCTTTTGCCAGCAGCTAAATGTGCTGCAGCACTTACACTTAGTTTGCTTTCCAGCATACAGCCTATCATGCATTCAACACCATAGGTTTCTGCTATAGAGCATATTTTAAGTGCATTATATATACCACCTGTCTTCATAAGCTTAATATTAATCAAATCAGCTCCTCTATTTTGGGCTATCCAAATTGCATCTTCTGGTGAAAATACGCTTTCGTCTGCTAGAACTGGTATTGACACATTATCAGTTACATATTTTAGACCTATAAGGTCTGTTGCTTTAACTGGCTGCTCTACCAGCTCTATATCTAAGCCTAGATCCTCCATTTTCCTCAATGTAACAACTGCTTCTTTAGGACTCCAGCCTTGATTGGCATCTACTCTTAAGGTAATTTCAGCTCCTACAGCTTTTCTTATGGCTTGTATTCTTTCAATGTCTGCTTTAGACTCCTTACCTACCTTTATCTTTAGGTTCTTGTAGCCTTTTTGAACTGCATCTAAGCTATCCTGTACCATCTCTTCTGGAGAATTAACACTTATAGTAATATCTGTGATAATTTCTTTCCTATATCCTCCTAGAAGCTTGTATAATGGAGCATTATACAATTGCCCAAACAAATCGTATATTGCCATATCTACGGCTGCCTTAGCACTGGTATTTTTTAATAATGTATTGTTTATTCTTATCATTATCTCTTCAATATCTTCAATACAGAGTCCAATAATTTTTGGCTTTATGAATTCTTCTATTGCACATTTTATAGAACCTATTGTATCTCCTGTAATAACTGCAGTAGATGGAGCTTCTCCATATCCTATATGTCCTGTATCTGTAATTACTTTAACTACTACATCATTTATTTTATCTACAGTCCTCAGTGCAGTTTTGAATGGCTTTATTAAAGGTACTGAAATGATACCTAACTGTATATCTGTTATTTTCATAATATTTCCCTCCTGCTTATATTTGAGAATATTCTGTTAATTTTTATTGTTTAATTAAACACAAAAGCAAAATTCCCAAATATCCCAATATTTTATAAATATATTCTATAAGGATGCTCATACTCCTGCTTATAATTTATTTTGACCATAAAATAAAGAGTAGTTTAAGGATTAGATTTATAAATGTGTTATGTTTGCTGTAAATATAATCTATATTATTTAATTATGTATATGTTTATTATATAATATATGTATGAATATATTATAAGCAGTAAAATAAGGAGGGGGAACGATGAGTCAAAACTATAAGTTTATGCAGAATTCAAAATGCGAGTTCTTTCCTTGTCATAAAGTCAAGGATACTGAAAGCTTTAACTGCTTATTCTGCTACTGTCCACTCTACATGCTAAAGGACAAATGTGGAGGAGGTTTTATTTATAATTATGGAATAAAGGACTGCTCTAATTGTATAATTCCTCACAGTCCTGGAGGATATGAATATATAATGAGTAAGATGGAAAGTGTAATTAAAATAGGAAGTGAAAAAGACTAGGATATTCTAAATGCAGTGGTAACTAATCCACTGCATTTACATTTCCCTAGCTACTATTTCATCTAATATTTCTGCGGCTTTTATGATAACATCTCCACATTTCTTTACTTCATCTCTGTATTTTTCCTTCAATGGAGCACAATTTATACTGCCCATTTCCCTTTCATACTTGTTCAAAAATTCAGATGTTAGCTCCTTTATTCTAGTGCTTTCTCCCGCTCTATGGCTTACAAAAAGATGGCTTAGGACCATTATCCCTGCTGTAAGTGCACCACAAACACTTTCTATGCCCATGCCACCACCAAAGCCTGCCGCAAGCTTTAAAAATTTTTTATCTAGATTCAGCTTGTATGCCTCATTAGCACCATGCAATATTTTTTCGGCACAATTATATCCCTGTTCATTTCCATATCCATTTAGCAATAAATCTTTTAACACATTTATTCCCTCCTTAGCATGTGTATAGAATCTGTTCTTCATAGCTTCATCTCTAGTTTAAAATACTTGTATATTATTATATATTAATATAAATATAATTTAAATAGCAAATTGTTTCGAGTGTCTAAATATTTTTGTTGAAAAACCTATTAATTAAATGTATTATTAAATATGTAAAGTATTTTATTAATGGAGGCGATTTTATGAATATGAGATGGAATTTAGATAAGCTTTACCCATCCTTTGAATCAAAGGAATTTAACTCTGATATGGAAAGGCTATATGAACAAATTGATGAGCTAAAGGAATGGACTGAACTAAATTTTAATTCAACTGAAAATGCAGTAGAAAAAGCAGAAAAATATGTTAAGAATTTTTCCGAATTTTATACTCTATATACTAGACTACTTGCATATGCAAGACTCACAGCCAGTGTAGATGCGAAAAATGAACAAGCATTAAAGGTTTATGATAAGCTAGATATAAAATATTCTGAAATAACCAAAGCACTTGTAAGCTACCAAAAATGGATTGGAAGCATTGATAATCTTGATAATTTGTTAGCTTCATCAGATATACTAAAGGAGCACAGTTTTATAATTAAAGAAGCAGCAAATAATGCAAAATATCTTCTAGATGAAAAAGAAGAAATGATAATATCTAAAATGAAAAACACAGGCTCTACAGCTTGGACTAATCTTCAAAATATGATTACATCTACTCTATTAGTAGATGTTGAATTAAATGGAGAAGAGAAAAAGCTACCACTTCCTGCAGTGAGAAACATGGCATTTGAAAAAGACCCTGAAATAAGAAAAACAGCTTACTATGCAGAGCTAGAGGCTTATAAAAAAATTGAAGAATCATCTGCTGCTTGTTTAAATGGTATTAAAGGTGAAGTAATAACTACCTCAGAGCTTAGAGGATATTCTTCTCCTCTAGAAGAAACTTTAGTTAGTTCAAGAATGGATAAGGAAACCCTTGATGCAATGCTTGCTGCAATGAAGGAAAGCCTACCTGCCTTTCGCAAATACTATAGAAGAAAAGCTGAGCTTTTAGGCCATTCTAATGGACTTCCTTTTTATGATATGTTTGCTCCTATGGGAGATGTAAATATTACTTTTACATATGAGGAAGCTAGAGATTATATTGTAAAAAACTTTAGAACCTTTAGTGATGAGCTTGCTGATTTTGCCAAAAATGCCTTTGAAAATAACTGGATAGATGCAGAGCCAAGAGAAGGAAAACGTGGAGGAGCATTTTGCTCTAATCTTCGCTCAATAAAAGAAAGTCGTATCATGTCTAACTTCAATGGTAGCTTTAGCAATATGACTACTTTGGCTCATGAGCTTGGGCATGGATACCATGGACATTGCTTAAAAAATGAACCTATATTAAACTGTACCTATCCTATGCCATTAGCTGAAACAGCGTCTATCTTTTGTGAAACAATAGTTGTAAATGCAGCTTTAAAAGAAGCATCTCAAGAGGAAGCATTTAGTATTTTAGAATCCTCCATATCTGATGCAGGGCAAGTTATAGTAGATATATTGAGTCGCTATATATTTGAAACTAATTTGTTTGAAAGAAGAAAGGATGCTGCATTATCTGTAAAGGATTTTAAGGAAATGATGCTAGATGCACAGAAGGAAGCTTATGGTGATGGTCTGGATCATGAGTATTTACATCCCTATATGTGGGTTAATAAAACACATTACTATTCTGCTGAAAGAAACTTTTATAACTTCCCATATGCATTTGGACTTTTATTTGCAAAGGGCATATACGCAGAGTATCTAAAACGTGGAGATGCTTTTGTCCCTGAATACAATAAACTGCTCGTAGCTACTGGAAAAAACAATATCGCCGATGTTACTAAAATGGTAGGTATTGATGTTCGTTCAGTAGATTTCTGGAGAAGCTCATTAAAGCTTGTAGAACAAGATATTGAAAGATTTATCCAGCTTGCAGATGCATTAAAATAAAGAGTTAATTTAAATAGATCTGGAGAGTATTGTAATTTTTCAAATAACTACAATATTCCTAGATCTTTTTATGTTGTTGTATCGCAGAAATCCTTAAAGCTAAGGCTGTTGTTATATACAACAGCCACCTTAGTAATTATCTATGGCTTTCTCCCTTTCCAGATATATCTCTATTCTTTCAGAGAATAGTGTGTTTTATCTTAATTTGCCCTCTTTGTCAAATCTCTTAGAAAGTGCTAATTCAGTTGGCAATATTGATAATACCATGATGGCTAACTCAATATAAAAAATCCAAGCTGGTATTTCTTTATAACTTTTTTTAAATAGTAATGCGAAAATTAGAGAAAATATTAAAAGAATAATCCCACTCCAACGCCACACTTTTGCTTGATATAAGTGAGCAAATTCCCATGTCTTGTTATTCTTCATAGACCTTCTAGACCTATAACCGTATATCCAATTTATATTTTTAGGTGGGTGTTTTCTCCATACCATTCCAAATGTAATCATTAAAGTTGGAATTATTATAACTGAAATTAAAACCGAAATAAAAGATTTCATCATTGACCCCCTCCTAATCCAATATATTAATATTTATACCCTTGAAGACCCCAATAGCAAGGTTTTTCCAAATACAATTACGTGTAAATCTAAAATACGTCATAAGATTGCACCTTCATGAACCCTTGCGCAAATGCCTCGTTTTAGATAATCCCGTATAGCTCATTATTTGAGCAATTATATGAATATCCTATACATCTAATATTAATCTTGCTATTTTTTCAATGTCGTTATTCTCCGTTGTATCTACATTCATGTCTCCTTTTATGTTTTCCCATTCTTCATATTGTTTCTCAAGCATTTTCTCAACGGGCTGTGGTAATTTACCATGCATTCTTTGTGCAAATCGTGATTTTATTGTGTCTAAAGAAGCAGTAAACTTCACCTTATATGAATCTTCAATACTACTTATTTTGTTAAACTGCTTTTTCTCTGTTATTAAATATATAACAATTTCTTTAGATGAATCTTTATTAAGAGCTGCATTTGATAACTTATCGTAAAATAATCTCCAAGCTTCATTTTCATTCTTTGCTAGCCTTAAATAATCCTTGCCCGCAAAGACTTCAACATCTATAAGTTCTTTTAATTTATTAGCTACAGTTGACTTTCCTGTGCAGCTTTGTCCCATAAATATATATAACATTATGTCATCTCCTCTCAATCAATTAATCTCTGCAACCTACCTTAAAATCTTGGGCAACAATATGTCATATTCAGGTGCTATAGACTTTTATTTTTTATTTCAGAGTACATGTTTTAGTAAAAATATTATTTTTTTCTCTTAAATACTGCTATTGCTTCTCTACCATATCCATTTGCTCCATTTGTTGAAAAGCAGGAAACTAACTCCCATCCTTGCTCTCCAAGCTTATTTAGCTCGTAATCGAAATCTTCTGTTTCCAGTATTCCTCCGCTGAAACCCTTAAGTTTTATTTTAATTGTTGAATACTCCCATCTTTCCATTTGATTTCCTCCTTTGTTCTGCAAATATAAATATATTATTGTTACTCATCTCTTAAATAGATACAATAATCTAAAATTATTTTCCCATTTTCATCTGGTGTTGTAAAGCGTGGACAATTATAACGCTCAAAAACCCAAGCATTATTTTCAACCTTCCATCCTTCATCTTTAATTTTAGACATACATATATCGTGTGGCTCCTGCCCATAGATTTCTCCATTATCCTCACGACCATAAATCCAACAAATGCCTACATAACCTGAGGGAATGTCAACATACATATAATCTTCTGGAACTGGTGTCTGTTCTGGAAAAAACATGCCTATCCAATATTCAAACTCGTCTGTACATCTCATACAACCAAGATAAGCACCTTCATTTTCTGGCAAACTCCCTAATTCTTCTAAGGTTTTAAAATAACCTTTTTCAAACCATTCATTCCACTTGTTACTAAAACTGCCAAATGAGTCCCTGTCCTTATCAGTATATCGCTTTCCGATTAACCTTAGAGACGGAAATTTTTCTTTATAAATCTTGATAATTTCTACCACTGATAATAACCTCCTTTATAATAAATAATCTTTAATTGTATCTATTCTGCTCCTCTCATTAGCTAAGCATAATTGATTTTTTCTATATTCATTTTATCAAAGAATCTTAATTTATTATTTTAATATATGGATAATTTCTCTACTTAAAATTATATCCTCATCATTCCCTACATTAGAATATCTTATATGCTCTCTCCCCATATTAGCTTCATCTCTTCATTGTTTCCAAGCAACTCATCAAGCTTTCCTTGTGCCATAACTTTTCCATCCTTGAGTAAAATTATGTTGTCAGCTCTTTTTAATGCCCCTCTTCTATTTGAAACTGCTATACAGGTGGCATTCTCTTTTTCAAAAAGTCTTGTCCATAAAGCTTCTTCTGTTTCAACATCTAGTGCACTAGAAATATCATCAAACACAAATAACTCTGCATCTCTTACAAACATTCTTGCTGCCGAAAGCCTTTGCTGCTGACCTCCTGAAAGCTTTACTCCATTGGTGCCAATGACAGTATGTATACCATTTTGGATATTTTCTATATCTTTTTCCATAACAGCTAAATATATTGCATTGTTTATATCTGACTTGTTTTTATCCTTCCCTAGCAGTATATTTTCCTCCACGGTTGTACTAAAAAAATGAGGTATTTGTGGAGAATAAGCTATCCTTGGCGGAATAAAAAATTCATCTGGTTTATTTACCAGGTTATTATTCCAATACACCTTCCCATCTTGAGGCTTTAGTAATCCTAATAAAGTTCTTAGGAGTGTTGTTTTACCTGACCCTACTCTACCTGTTACAACTGTAAATGTGTTTTTTTCTACATTTAAGCTTATATTTTCTATTCCTCCACCTGTCTCTGGGTAAAGATAAGTCAAATTTTCGGTGGATAAAGCTGTTAGCTTATCCCCATCTTCAAGATTATTTTCTTGAATTTCCGGTATCTCTTCCTTAATATATAAAGGAGTATTTTCCACAAGATTTTCTCTATTTATTCCTTCACTTATATCTGAAATACTTTTGATGGCTACAGCAGTATGCTTGTATTTTGTCATAACATTGCCAAAATACTGAATGAAGGAGGATATAAAGTTCATATAGTATATAAATATAGTGAAATCACCTAAATTAAATTTTTCTTCTTTAATTGAAAAGGATACAACTATTAATATCATTCCAGTTCCTATACTAAGAATATTTTCATAAATCGACATTAAAAGCTGTGTAAACATATTGTCTCTTATGGCAAACTTTTCTCTCGCTGTATTCAGCTTTTTAAAGTTTTCCTTCATGCTTTCTTCAGAGCCATATACCTTTATAGCTTGGATATTTGTAAACATCTCTCCTAAAGCTGAGGATACTACTCCCGTTGCTTTTCTGTTATCTTTTCTGTATTTTGTTATTCTATTTCCTGTCATTCTTACAATTATTATTACTGATATTAAGGGAGAGAATACCAGCAAGGTTATTTTGTAGTTTATTTTTATTAGCACGAATAAGGACAAGGCTGAAAATATGAATACACTAAGGAATTCATTGAAGCATACTGTGATAAAATCTTCAATTTGTCCTATATCTTCTCGAAAGCTATTCAGTGTATCTCCATTAGATTTGTTTAGAGCCTTTGCGCCTGGTTTTTCCATTATCTTGTTTAAAAGATTAACTCTAACTAAGGAGCTTGACACAAACCTTGATGTTGCATTTGTTATTGAGTAAAAGTAAACAGAAACAATTCTAGCTAAAAGAACAGCAATAAAAAATCCTATAAACCACCAGACTGTTGTGTCTGTCTTCCCCTTTTCATAGTTGCTAAAAATTTCTCTCATTAATAGACCTGTTACTAAAGGAAACATAGTTGCTAATTGATAAGTGATATAGCTATTTAAAAAAGCAATAGGTTTATTTTTCAATATTTTTAAAATCATTTTGAAATTTTTCATACTACTGCCTCCTCTTGAAGTCCAGTTTTCAATAAATTATAAAATTGCGAGTCTATATCACTTTCAAGCTCTTCTCTTTTTCCATATTCTAAAATTTTTCCATTTTCCAAAATCATTATTTCATCAACAAAATTTATAGTCCATGTTCTATGTGCAATAATTATTCCAATTCTTCCTTGAAGCAATTTTATTATTGTGTTTTGTAGTTGTCTTTCTGTTTCTGGGTCTAATCTTGAAGAAACCTCGTCTAAAATAATCATATATGGATTTTTCAATAGTACTCTTATAAAAGCTAAAAGCTGTGCTTCTCCCGCCGAAAGTCCAACTCCATTTGTCCCAAGGACAGTGTCTAAGCCTTTTGGGAACTTATCAAACCATTCTTGCAGGCCTATTTCTCTGATAGCTTCATATATAAGGTCATCACTTATAGCTTCGTTATAAAAAGTAAGGTTGTCCCTTATGGTTCCGTTAAATAATTGTACTTCTTGAGTAACATATGCAACTTTACTTCTTAGCTCCTGTAATGATATATCCTTTATATTATGATTACCGAGTCTTATTTCACCAGAGTTTACATCATAAAATCTTATGAGCAGTCTTGCTAAAGTAGTTTTACCGCTTCCTGTTCTTCCGAGAAGTCCTATATTCTTGCTATCTTCTATTTTAAAGGATATATTCTTTAGTATTTCTTCATCTTTCTCATAGCCAAAGGTTATATTGTCTACTGTTAGATGAGGATTTTTATCAATAATTAAATTACTTTTACTATCTCTCACTATACTTTCCCTAAGCAATAGCTCTTCTATTCGTGAAATACTTGCACCAGCACTTTGCATATCCTGTAGCTGTCTTTGTATAGCATCAATAGGTCTTACAAGGTAATTAGCGTAATTGAAAAATAGATATATTGTTCCGATAGAAACAACATTCCTTTTCCATAAATATGTACCAATGATAAAAGAAATTGCAAAGCCAATGGCTTGAAGTGCAAGCATTACCATAAACATACTCCAGCCTGCAACACTAGATTTTTTTCTACTTGGAAGCCATTCCTTTTGAAGCTTATGAAGTCTATGCATAACATAGTCCTTAGCTCCATTTCCCTTTACATCTTCTGTATTACTAATGCTTTCCCCAACAAATCCAAAAATCTTTGTGGTTATCCTTCTGTTTTCCTTCCAATATTTTGTCCCAATATTTTTAAATTTCATCAAGGCCCAAAAAGCAATGGCAGAAAAAATCACCTGTGCAATTCCTATCCTAAAATCTTCTCTGAAATACATAAGGAGTACTCCTATAAGGAGTATGCTATTGCTTACTAGTACAATTCCCATTCTAGAGAAGAAATTGAATAATATATTTACGTCTCCATCAATTATTTCTATTAACTCTCCTGGTCTTTTCCCCTTATAAAAATCCATATCCAGATGTAAGCAATGCTCTACTAAATCCTCTCTTAAAGAATTAGTTGCACTCCATCCGACTTTTTGCGCCAGGTAGGTTGTTACTAGGGATAAAAGCTGTTGAATAATAGCTAGAGAAACATATAAAATCGCCATTTTAGTTAGTAGTGAATAATTATCATTATTTAGGGCGGTGTCTATAAAGCTCCTTACGATCTGTGGATTGATTAGCTGTAAAATGATTCCACATATAAGGACAAGAGACAGTAATAAAACCTTCATCTTTTGACCATGTAAATATTTGGACAATAGCTTTAAATAAGATTTGATTTCAGATTTCATCTTTACTCTCATTCCTCTCACTATGCTTAAAGCACAAAATTTAGAAACGTCCTTATACTGATTCTAAAGTCAATATAAGAACGTTTATTTATTACTCTACTCCTGCTATGCTCACATTTAATAGCTTGATTGACTCAGGTCCTTTAAAGTTATTTGTTTTTTGCAGCTCTTTAGATAGATACATTTCCTTATGGACTTCATTTATATTGCCTGAGATAGAACCTCCTGTTACTGGTATTACCTTTTCACCGTCACTATACCAGCCTAATCTTATTTCTCCTGCAAAATCACCTGTTAATGTATCCATTTGGAAATCTGAAAACACTTTGATTTCTAGGTACTTACCTATCTTAAGCTTTTCTATCTCTTTACTTCCTCCATCTACTATAATATTTCTTATGCTTCCTGTAGGCTCTATACCTAAATAATGTGAATATCTCGTATTGCCCCAATATCTTTTTAATATACCATCTCCATATAAGGAAACCTTTTTTAATCTAAGTCCATCTGAATCATATGGAGCTGATAGCGTTGAGTTTTCTAAGTAAGGGTCAAGATACATATTAACCTTATCTCCTTTTATATTGTCCCCTTGTATGCTTTTATCTAGCTTAGCAATAGAAAATTGTTCATATACTGAATGAGCACCTGCCTGGTCATAATAATAGCTGAAAAACTCTTTTACAGGTTCTCCTGACAATATTACCTCCACATCCTTGAGAACTGGTGTAGGCTTAGCTATGGCTTTATCTCTACTCATGGTTAGCATTTCGTCTACGGATTTCGTTATTAATTCTTCATCATAATCAGAAAATATAAGATCCTTATAAAGCTCTACTTCTTCTCCGTTTTCCTTCCAATTAGTTATAAATTCTAGTTCTCCCCTGTATGTTTCATATGATACTTCTAGGCCTTCTGAATTTAATATTCTTGTATATATCTTATTTAAGAAAAGCTCTGCTGAATTAATCCATCCATTAGTATAATTGTCGCTCCTAAAAATTTCATCTGTTAGTATTGGCATCCAGCTTGATAGAGATGGTTTTGTAAATTTATTTTCCATTATAGGCTGTATCTCTACCTTTGGTTTAACTAATGGATAGTATTCATTTTTCACAAAGCTAGCTCCATATAATGCACTATTAATTGCCTCTTTTATTTCTTCCTCTATCATTGTAGGATGTATAGAGGTTGTAGAAGAGCCTCTATATTTTTTACCATCCTCTTCAAAGTCCTTATACACAGTAACTTTAATATGATGAACATCCTTAGCTCTATTCATATCAAGCTCTTTTTTTATAAAAAATAATTCCTTTGATTCTATTATTCTTTCGTCTATTTTCCAACCATCTATACCATTAACATTCCATAATATATTTTTAATTTTCTCTATCATTATCCCAACCTCACTCTTGCTTTGATATATGGACCTCCATCAGCTGCCTTTACCCATTCCTTGTAGCCTTTTCCACAAGCTCCTGAGCCAAATATTTCTACTTCCTCAGATACCATAGAGATAGAGCTTAGTACATCTGGTACATAGCCAGTCATAATAACAGGAGACATAATATTGCCAGTAAATTTTCCATCTTTTATTTCCTTCGCCATAAGAATCATACATTGTATTCCCCAATCCTTAGGGTCCTCCATGCCGCTTAGCATCACATCAAGAAGATATCCTTCTTTTATTGAAGAAATCATATGATCAAGCTTGTCATCCCCACCTGAGAAAAAGGTGTTAGTCATTCTAGCATAAGCCTTTCTCTCAAAGGATTCTCGTTTTCCATTTCCTGTTGGTGTTGTTTTTAATCTAAGAGCCGATAACAAGTCTGATATCCCAGTTTTAAGGATTCCCCTATCTATGATTATAGTATCAGTTCCAAGAACTCCTTCATCGTCAAAATAATAAGAGGATACATTTTCGGCAGCTGCTGCTCCGTCATGCATAGTTACTAGTTCTGATGCCACTTCCTTACCAATATATTCAGCAGCCTTTGCTCGATTTTTAACAAACATATCCATCTCTACCCCATGACCAAAGGCTTCATGTGCTATTAAGCCTGCTATACCTGGCGAACATATTACATCATATTCTCCTGGAATAATTTTTTTAGCATCTAAAAGCTTTTCTGCAAGCCTTACTACATCCTTTGCTTTGTGCTGTAGCTCATCAAGTATTTCAACGCCTTTTAATCCGGACACACTATCATAATAGTATTTAGTGTTATCATCCCTTCTAACTATTGCAAACATGCTTCCCTGCCCCCATATGTAGGATTGCTCTAGCTCTTTATTCTGTGATATGAAAACTTTAGATACATGACATTCCTCATATGATATTCTAAAATCTACTAGTTGCTCGGAATAATTAAAGGCTTCATCTTTTATTCTAGTCATTTTTTTAATTTTTTCTTCTGCTGTTACCTCTTCAGGAAGTATTTTTACTATTTTAAAAAGCTTATCTGTAATTCTCTCTTCTTCAATTAAAGGGTAAGAGCTAACTTTTATGGAAGACGCTTTCAATTTTTCTATATCCTCATTAATCTTTTCTTTAATATTTTGGATTAGCTCTTCTATACCTTCTTCTCTAAGCTCATTAAAGGAATACTCAGAATAATTGTATCCATTATGGATTCTTGCTACAAACCCTCTCTCAGCCCAGTCTGTATCGTTTATGCTTACTCCTGTTCTTCTAACTTGATAAGATTTACCACATGTATCTGTGCCTAAGACAGAAACATATTTGAAGTCCTCAGACAGTAATTCTATTAGCTTCTTTAGTGTCTTTTTTTGATTTGTCAAATATATTGACATATGTACCTTCATAACACACCTCCCGATTTATTAAGATTAGATATTAACTTATAATTTCACTTTAACAGTAATTTGTAAACATTGCAATCATTTCCCAAAACAAAAACTGTGCCCTATTTGACACAGTCTTTTCTTTCATTAATATAGCTTTGTATTTTTCTTAGATAGCCTTCTGAAATTCTTTTTATTATAGGATTACTTGTTGAATGGAGCTCAATATTATTTATTGTGGTAATGGGAAGCACGTTAACTGATGTTCCTGTCATAAAGGCTCCGTTCAAACTTTTTAAAGATTCTTGGTGAATCTCCTCTTCTACTACATGGATATTTTCTTCCTTACAAATCTTCATGATTTCGTTTCTTGTTATGCCTAATAGCACATCTCCCGGTGGAGCCGTATATACTCTACTGCCTTTTACAAAAAACATATTAGACCTACTGCCTTCTGTAATGTAATCCTTATTATTCACTAAAAGAGCTTCATAAGCCTTCTGCTTTTTTATCTCTTCATTTATTCTTTTTCTTATTTCATTATTAACTATTTTAGCATTAGGGTTTTCCCTTTCTAAATAGTACAAAATAGTATGTATTCCACTTTCATACATTTCCTTTTCAGGATAACTGCTCCTTATAAAATAAATTATAAAAGTCTGTTCTTCTTGATCTAAGTCTCCACATAATAACTTTATATTTAAATTGTACTCACTGTTGGCAGCTATCAGCTTGTGTATTTCATCTTTTATTTCTTCATCAGTTCTTCTTATTGTCTTGCCTATAAGCTTAGCAGACTTTCTCATTCTCTCTAAGTGATCCTCTAAAAAAATTGGAACACCATCAATTATTCTAATAACCTCGTATATTAATGGAGAGGTGGCTTTTACAAAGCCTCTATCATCACAGCTAGGCAACAAAGTAGAATTGTACATATAATAATTTAATATAGCCTCGTTATCCATGTTCTGCACCCCTAGAAATTTATCCTATTATATATTATAACCCTGGTAACAAAAAAATAATAGAAATCTCTTTCTATTATTTTTTAAATATTAATTATTCTTCTTTACCTTTATCCTTACCTTTACCTTTTTTTGCTTTTTTCATTATATAAAATACTGCTGCTAATATGATCAATGTTAGTATGATTACAGGAATTAAGGTAGCTATAAGTACTACAAGCTCTTTACCTACAGTAATAATGCCTTTTATAGAATTTTTAAATCCGTTTTCTATCCTGTCTCCTAATGTTATAGGCTCTGGCTTTGTAATTTCTCTCACTTCATAAACATGCACATTTATTGTTGCAAAGCTTACAAGATTATCCCATTTTCTTAAGGTACCTGTTAGATTTTCTATTTGATACCTAATATTTGATAACTCTCTTTCGATTTCAATAATATCTGTGACCTTATCTGCTTTTTTAAGTATTTCTAGTAATCTTTCTTCTTGAATTGTTAAGGATTTTAGTCTGGCCTCTGAATCAAAATATTCACTTGTAATATCAGAGCCCCCACGTTCATTTCTTATTATATTTCCAATTGTAATTAAATCATCTAATACCGCTTTGTAGCTCTTTTCTGGAACTCTAAGTACAAATGATGCTTCTCTATTTCTAAAGTCTTCCGTATTGATTTTTCTACCACCTGTAATAGTTGAGTTTTCTATATATCCTCCTACAGAATTGACCTTATCGATTACTGCATTCGTAGCCTTATCAAACTCAGTTGTTTCTAGCTCAAGCTGTGCAGTTTTTATTATTTTTCTACCATCAGTTGCTTGGTTTTCAGGTTCTACTTCATTATAAGCATCTCTATCCATCATTGAAGCACTACCAAATTTTACAGAGTTATCGGAGGGTTTAGCTGCTTCTGATACTTCAGCAGTTTCATATTGTGCTTTATCCATAGGATAAGAGCTTTTAGAAGAACAGCCTGATATTATTAAGGTAAGAATTATAAACAATGAAATTATATATATTCTTTTTTTACTCTTTAATAACATAATAACCACCACCTTTATATTTATACCTATTAGACGATAGTCAATTATGTTTTGTTCCAAGCAGCATAAAGCTATAGAAGTCTTAATGTACCTTGCCCATTATGCTATCAATGTTTTTTAAGGTAATATCTCTTTTTACCTTTAAAAGCTCTAGGTTCTCTTTAGATATGGATGAATTCATATTGATCATTGATAGGTTTAGCTTTTCCATAAGGTCTTGATCTTTTTTATCAAGTTTTATCCTTGTTCTTACTATGTTCATTGCCTCTAATCCTTCTTTTATGTTTTCTATGCTTTTATTCCACTCATCCTTCATAGCATTTAAATATGCCTGTCTAATGTAATGTTTTATTCTCATTAAATATCCTTCATTGTTTCCCTTATATGTATCAAAAAAAGGTGACATATTAAAGCTCAAGCTATTTGAATAGTTAAGTGAGTTTAATATACTTTTCTCATCTATTGACACGGTTAGATTATTTAATGAATCTTCAAAACTTGAGATTTCTTTCTCTTTAAGCCCTTTTTCCATTGCTAATAGCTCATACTCACTCCAGGAAAAATGTATTTCCTTTGAGATTTTTTTTGCATCATCCCACATAGAGGTTATCTTTTCCTGTTTTTTCTGTGATGTTTCCATTGTTTTTTCAGCTTCTTTGTTTTTAGATGGGTCTTGACTTTTATCTTTCGAGTTTTTAGCTTCTTCATTAGATTCATTATTTTTATCTTCTGTTGATTTTTTCCCTTCCTCAGCTTCTTTTTCTGTTATTTCAGGTTTTTTACTCTCTTCTATTATGCCTTCTAGTTTATCCATTAGCTCTTCTGTCTTCTCTACCATTTGCTTCAATGACTCTGGTATTTTTTCTGTTTCTTTTTCTATCATTGGTTTTTCTTGTTTTTGTGCACATGAAGTCAATAACAGAGCTATTATAGCTATAAAGATTATAAGCCTTAAAATTTTTATTTTCCTTGTATAGATGTACAAAAAAATCACCTCGGATTTAGTATATCCAAGATGATTTCTTTTATAATTTATGATTTCTCTATTAGATTTATATATTTATAATTAGATCCTGTTAATACGTATCTAATAAATAAAATATCCTGCTATTCCAGCTAAAAGTGTGATTAATATAGGATTCATTTTAAGCTTCCATGTAGCTAAAAAGGCTAAGGCAAAAAATATAATACTTTTATAATCAATAAAGGTTTCTTTGTTTATTAGAAGTAGCATAGCAGATAAAACTAGGCCTACTACAACGGGTCTTAAGCCTACAAAAGCATTTTCAACGTATTTATTGTTTTTAAATTTAAAGAAAAAATTGCAAATAATAAGCATAATGATTACAGAAGGCAGCGTTACTCCTAATGTAGCAAAAAAAGAACCAATTACACTATTTGTAACAGTATATCCTATGTAGGTGGCACTATTTACTGCAATAGGGCCTGGTGTTACCTGAGAAATAGCAACTATATCAGTAAATTCACTGATACTAATCCAGCTATTAACATCTACTACCTCAGTTTGTATAAGAGGAAGCATAGCATAACCTCCACCAAAGCTAAAAAGACCTATTTTAAAAAAGGTAATAAAAAGCTTTAAGTAAATCATTTTAAGCTCCCCCTTTTTTAATTACATTTACATAGATATTGCCTCCAATAGCAGCTAAGATGATAAATAATATGGGGGTGATTTTTAGATATTTAACAGCTAATGCAACTACTATAGGAATTAAATAGCCAATTCCCTTTAATCTTGAATTTTTTGATAAGCTAATGACTGAAACTGCTATCAATGCTACTACAGCAGGTCTTATTGCTTTAAAAGCATTTTCAACAGCCTCCATATCCTTTAGCTGTCTAAAAAACATAGCAATGGCTAGTATTATTAAAAAAGACGGTAATATTGAACCAAGAGTAGTAAAAAATGCACCCTTGTATCTGTCCATTTTAAATCCTACAAAAACAGCAGTGTTTACTGCAATTGGTCCAGGGGAGGCTTGCGCTAATGCTAAGGTATCAATAAATTCATCCTTTTCAATCCATTTTTTCTTGTCTACTACCTCTGCTTCAATAAGTGGAACCATAGCATAGCCTCCACCTATAGTAAAGGCTCCTATTTTGAAAAAAACAGAGAACATTTCTAAATATTTTTTCATTATTACACCTCTTTTTCTGTTTAAAGGATCTATACCTACTTTATCAAATAATTAGAGAAAAGTGTAGATAAAAAATGAAAAGCTACCTAGTTATTAGGTAGCTCCACTTTAATTAATTATTGTTCCATCTAAATCCATTCATTGTGCCTCTTCTTTGACCTTGCTTAAATCCATTCATCGTTCTTCTCCCCGCTCCTCTTTCATTAGGGTCTAAACAATCTGCTGGAAAATTAAATCCTTTTTCTTCGTGGTACTTTACCATGCTTTCAATTCTTTCATTAAGTAATTTGCCTTGTTCTTCTGTAATATCTCCAGCCTTTAGAGCTTCATTAACTCTGTCCTTTTTCCAGCTAATCATTTCATTAAACCAGCTTGGTACATCAACCTTAGAATCTGCAAATGCCATAGCTCCCATTGAGAGCACAAAAATTGCTACCAATGTTAAAGTGATTATTTTCTTTTTCATAATTAAATACCTCCTTCATATTTTGTATCTTAATTATAGAAAGAGAATGTGAAGGAAATATGAATTAATAAATTTATTTATTTAGTTTTTTTACCATTTCATAAAGAGTTCTTACTCCTACTCCAGTTCCTCCTTCTGCAATGTACTCAGAGGCTTTGCTAGTAAATGCTGTTCCTGCTATATCCATGTGTATCCAAGGCTTATCTTGAACAAATTCCTTTACAAATAAAGCTGCTGTTATAGCTTGTGGGTTTCCAGCAGAGTTAGTTAAATCTGCAACCTTTGATTTAAGCAATTCTCTATATTCTTCAAAGGCTGGCATTCTCCATACCTTTTCACCTGTTACCTTTGATGCGGATTCTAAAGCCTCATAAAACTCATCATCATTCGATACAACAAGTGTTGCTCCTCCTCCTAAAGCAACTATGGCCCCTCCTGTAAGTGTAGCTATATCCAACACCCTTGTTACTTTTTCTTTTTCTATAGCATAGTGAATAGCATCAGCAAGAGTTAGTCTACCTTCAGCATCTGTACTACCAATAAATATAGTTTTACCTGCCATAGAGCCTATTATATCCCCAGTTCTATAAGCATTACCATTTATGGAGTTTTCACATGCTGCAACTACTGCTACTACATTAGCCTTAAGCCTTCTCTTTGCTATAGCTTCCATTGCACCAACTACAGAAGCAGCTCCACCCATGTCACTTTTCATATTTACCATACTATCCTTAGGCTTTATACAAAGACCCCCACTATCATATGTTAGTCCCTTACCTATAAGTCCAATTATCTCATTGCTTTCTTTGTCACCAAAATATCTCATTACTATTAATCTAGGTCTGTTCTCTGATGCTCTTCCTACAGCTAGGAATGCTTCCATATCAAGCTCTTGAATTTTATCTTCTTTAAAAATTTCAACCTCAAAGCCATTTTCTTTACCTGACTTTTCCGCAATAGAGGCTAGCTTTGCGGGGGTAAGTACATTTGCAGGCTCATTAACCATGTCTCTCGCTAACAAGGTAGCTTTACTGAGTATATTACCTTCCTCTACACCTTTACTTAAATCTTGGATATGATCAATATCATTTCCTATAAAATATATGTTTTTTACTGGATTTTCTTTTTTGTCCTCTATATATTTGTCAAATTTGTAGCTCCCGAGTAATACTCCCTCTGTCATTGCCCTTGAAGCTTGGCTTAATGAATATCCTTCCTTTATTTCAACTGGATAAAAGTCTACACTTTTTGCCTTTAATCCTATTGCTTCTTTCATAGCCTTTGCAGAAGCTTTTCTTATTTTTTCTAGGTCTAATTCTTCTCCTTTACCTAAACCTAGTAAGATAACCTTGTTAGGATAATCTTTTTTAGGTAGCTTAAAGCTTTGAACTTCATTATATTTCCCTGTAAATTCTTCTTCAGATATTAAATGCTTTACCATTTCCTCTACTTCTTTTACAGGAAAAGTAATTTTTAATACTTCTAATTCTTGAAAACATGGTAATACAATAGCTTCTGAAAAACCATCAGATGCTTTTTTGGTTAATACTTCTAATGTCATAAAAACACTCCTCTACATAAAATATTTCTCATACTTATACATTTCTATATTTAAATAGATTTTCCTTCATTCAATCTTTTTATATGTATATTTTTTATTCTTTATAATAAATATGAACTAAAGAAATTTAATCTTAGGGGGCCATTAGCTTGATATACGCAATTTTATTTTTCTGTATTGGATTATTACTGATAGTTAAAGGTGGAGATTGGTTTACAGAATCTGCAATTTCAATAGCAAGAGCTTCTGGGCTTCCTGAGGTTCTAATAGGAGCTACTATTGTAAGTCTTGCAACAACATTGCCTGAAGCCCTAGTGTCCATATCAGCTGCTGAAGATGGCTATACTACAATTAGTATAGGTAATGCAGTCGGGTCAATTATTTGCAATATTGGCTTAATTCTCGCTTTTATTAACATAATTAAGCCTAGTAAAATTACTAGTAACTTCTTCAAGCTTAAATCTTTACTTATGATATTATATTTTGTGATAATGGCTTATTTGGCTATTGATGGAAGAATAAACAAATCAGACGCTATAGTTCTTATTACTATGCTAATAGTCTATATAGTCTTTGATTTCTTTATCTTAAAAAATAAACTGGATAAGAAGCCAGTCAAGCAAAAGCTTCATCTAGATTCTAAAATGAAGCTAAAAATTGGACTATTCTTCGTATTGGGAGCTGTTGCCATATTAGCAGGCTCTGAGATATTAGTTCACAGTGGTGTCATATTAGCAAAGGGTATAGGAGTTCCTGAATCAGTTATTGCATTATCATTAATAGCAGTAGGTACATCTCTACCTGAGTTTGCAACAGCTCTTACAGCTCTTAAGAAGGGGCATGCAAATATATCTATTGGTAACATATTAGGAGCAAATATATTGAATATAACTATGGTTACTGGTATATCTGCCTTCGTAGCTCCTCTTAAGATTCTAAAGCAAAATTTGTTCCTAGATTTTCCTGTTGCCCTTTTAGTAATGCTAGTATTAGTTATTCCTTCATTTATTAGTAAAAGGATTTATAGAGTTCAAGGATTGGCGTTGCTGATAATTTATATTTCATACTTGGTGTTTATGTATAGTGTGCATATGTAGTTAGATGAAAAACCACTTCCTGTTATTTACAAAGAAGTGGTTTTTGTTTTTATCTGTTCCAAAGTTTATTTGCAACTGGCGCCCAGTTTTTAGCTGCATCTTCACATTTACTACTTAGTTCACGTACATCCTCTGGATTTTCCATGTCAGTAGATTTAGCTCTAGACCTTTCCACCATAGCTGTTAACCTTCCTGGATTATCTAGTAGTGGGCAAGGACGTAAATGATTATTGTTAAATGGCTGGTTCTCACGATATTGCATAAATAAAGGTGATTTAAATGCTTCTAGCAAAGACTTATCCCGAATGTTTGAATCAGAATAGTGAATAAATGCACAGGGTTCAATATCTCCATTAGCATTGATATGAAGATAGTTTCGCCCACCTGCAATACATCCATTTACGTATTCTCCATCATTCCAAAAATCCATAGTAAATAAGGGTTTAGTACTACGGAATTTTCTAACCTGATGATACATATATTCTCTTTGTTCAGGTGTCGCTAATAATTCGGGTACTGCATCCTTGCCTACAGGCATATAGGTAAAGAGCCATGCAAATTTTGCACCCTTTTCTATCATATCATCAAAATATTCTTCACTACCTATAGTTTCAGTATTTTTGCTAGTATAGCAGCAGGATATACCGAAAGGCAATTTTTTAGATTTTAGAATTTCCATTGCTTTTATTACTGCTTTATATGTACCTTCTCCACGTCTGAAATCTGTTTCTTCTTCGAAGCCTTCTACACTAATAGCTGGTACAAAATTTTTAACCCGTAGCATTTCATTTGCAAAATCTTCGTCAATTAAAGTTCCATTAGTAAAAGCAAGAAATGCACAGTCTTTGTGTTTTTCACATAGACTTATAATGTCTTTTTTTCTAACAAGTGGTTCACCACCAGAATATATATACATATAGATACCCATTTCTTTACCTTGTTTAATGATATTATCTAATGTATCTATATCCATATTTAAGCGGTTCCCATATTCTGCAGCCCAGCATCCAGTGCAGTGTAGATTACATGCAGAGGTAGGGTCCATTAAAATAGCCCAAGGAACATTACAATTGTTTTCTTTTCTAGTTTTTTCTTGTCTTTGTCCACCAACAATAGTAGCGTTAATTATAAAGTTTTCAAACAAGGTTTTTCTTACACCATCATCCACATCTGTCCACAGACTTTTTATAAGTTTGTACCAATTTCCTCCTTTATCTTCTACTACGTCTCGGAATGTTTTAAGCTGTCCCTTTACAGTGCCTTCTCTATCAAATTTTTCTACCCAGTCAAGGATTTTAGGAATATTGGCATCCGGATCGCTGTCTAAGTAGTTCAACACTTTTTTTAAGCCAAATGATTGTATGTTTTCTACGATTGTTTTTTCACCCATAGCTTTTCTCCCCTTTTCCTATAAATTCATATTCTCCTTCTATAATCTATTATGAAGGTTATATTTTTAGAAGTCATTGGTCAAAAACATAAATTGTCCCAATTTTACACACTTCTAAAGAATTGTTACCTTTTTTCACACTTTTGTATTTTGATTATTTACAAATAACAAATATAAATTTATAGTTAAAGAAACAAAGGAAAGGGAGTGGTAATTATTGAATAATAAAGTTTCTAGAATAATGATAATTTCAGCAATAAATAAAGGACTATACGCTCCTAAGTCCGATTTGAAGCGTAATATACGAAATCTTACAGATTTAGGTGTTTATTTCGCAAAGGGTCGTTTTCAAAAAGATTTTTTTAAATTAGCTCAAAGAATTCTCTCTAACGAAAATAGTATATATTATGAGCTTATTTCTAATGTTTTCGATAATGTAGATCAAAATATAATAAAAACCTTTGGAGTTAATATTGGCTTAAATAGCTGGACATATGGGGTAAATAAAATAAGAGAATATGAAAAGAAAAATAATCATAGGGTTCCATGGACAATTGAATTTGATTTCCAAAATACGGCTGAAAATCCAATGACAGCTTCTGAGATAACAAAGGTTATAGAGGAAGGAAAAGAGATTGGTATATATACTTATTTCTTTTTTACTAGATATAAGACTTCTAATTTAGACCCGTTTCTCCAGATTTTTAGAGAAAATCCGGAATGTGCTTTTATAATACATGCTCATGCCGAATCAATAAATAAAATCCATGCTCAAAGACTTAGAGAATATGGAAATGCTGTTATTTCAATATATGTAGATGATTCCAATCCATCTCCACAGCTTACTAAAGCGATGAAAATGCTACTAGAAAACAAATGCTTATTTGGTGCAAGTATTGTATATGATGATGACAATATAAATTTTATAGTAAATCATAAGTGGATAGAGGAAATAAAAAAACTGAATTGTATATTTGCTCTTTTAATTAAATCTGAAAAATGTAGTTTGGAGAGTGAAAAAGCAGTTAATGTATATGTTAAGAATGCAAAAACAAATCAAATATATCCTTTATTTTTAATTGATTTCTATGAGGACATAAGTTATATTAGTCAGATTATTTCCGATAAATCTTGTTTTTTAAAAATATTTCATGATGGTACAGTAGTATCTACAGAATATGATATGATTTCTGATTTTAATATTAAATATGAAAATCTCTCCATAATTTTATCTCAAATAATGCCAAAAGCAAGTTGCCTTTAACAGATAACTTGCTTTTAATCTAAATCCATATCTTCTACAATTTTAAGTGCAATTCCAGTAACTGCGGTTTTTAACAATTTTACATATTTATTAGGAGAAATTTTAGCTCCCTCTAGCAGCCAACGGGCAATAGATGTTCTAATGGCATCTGTAAAGAATATAACGTAAAAATTTTTGTCTTCTGATTCCTCAAACATATCCTCAAAATGCAGTTCAATGATTGGAGACAATATCTCTCCAAAATAATCATAAAATGAGTTTTGACCTCTTACTTCAAGAACATTAGAGTAAAAAAATTTATTTTCATAAAAAAACTCACATATACTTTTAATCAAGTTCCAGTCTAGTATGTCTGTATTTTTTTGAAAATTAGATACAAAGTCTGTATAAAAAATCCAATTTACTAAATCATATTTGTCTTTGAAATGATAGTAAAAGCTTTTTCTACTTAAATTGCATTTTTCTACAATATTTGAGATGCTAACCTTATGCAATGGTAATTCTGTCATTAGCTCTTTCATAGCATTTGCTAATGCCATCTTTGTAATTGATGAGTCAGACATATCTATCCCACCTTTCAAAACAATTGCCCTAATATGCAAATTCCATTTAGTATTTAAAGCATCCAAATATATATTAGTATTGTGCTAAAATAAGATATTCTTTAAATATTATGTTACATATTATGATATATTTTGTCAATTTATTTTATTAATTAGAAAAGCCAAAGATATTAGTAATATATTAATTCAAAAATATCATCCGCAGTCTCGAAAATCAAATTTATTTGCTCGCTATCGCTCGCATAAATTTGGTTCTCGTTGCGTTTGACCTACCAACGATTTCCTGATAAATGCATTCAGGAAATCGGGTTAGGTCATTTGCCGCAGTCTCGAAAATCAAATTTATTTGCTCGCTATCGCTCGCATAAATTTGGTTCTCGTTGCGTTTGACCTACCAGCGATTTCCTGATAAAAGCATTCAGGAAATCGGGTTAGGTCATAAAAAAACCATAGTATAGGAAAATCTACTATGGTTTAGTCTGTATGAATAAATTCTCAATATACTCTATTGTCTATTTTCTATTGGATTTATATCTTAAATTGCTGTCTAATATGCTTTTTCTTACTCTAATGCTTTCTGGAGTAATCTCCAAGAGCTCATCATTTTCGATGAATTCTAATGCTTCTTCAAGACTCATAATCTTAGGTGGTGAAAGTCTTAATGCATCATCTGACCCAGACGCTCTAGTATTTGTAAGCTGTTTTTTTCTACATACATTTACTTCTATATCTCCAGACTTTGCATTTTGTCCTACTACCATACCTGCATATACCTTAGTTCCTGGTGTAATAAAGAGTATTCCTCTTTCCTGTGCTGCATAAAGCCCATATGTTACAGCCTCTCCAGATTCAAAAGCTACTAATGAGCCCTGTGGTCTTCTAGGTATATCTCCTTTATAAGGCTGGTATCCTTCAAATACTGAGTTTAATATACCATTACCTCGGGTATCGGTCATGAACTCTGAACGATAGCCAATAAGACCTCTAGCAGGTATTAAAAATTCTAGCCTAGTATATCCTCCATTAGATGGAGTCATGGTTACTAATTCACCTTTTCTTTGTCCTAGCTTTTCTATGACTGAACCAACAAATTCCTCAGGCACATCTATTGTAACCCTTTCTATAGGCTCATGCCTTTTACCATCAATGGTTCTATATAGAACCTCTGGCTTTGATACTTGGAATTCGTAGCCTTCTCTTCTCATGGTTTCTATTAGTATTGAAAGATGAAGCTCCCCTCTACCTGATACTTTAAAGGAATCAGTTAAATCTGTTTCTTCTATCCTTAGGCTTACATCTGTATTTAACTCTTTGAAAAGTCTTTCTCTAATTTGCCTTGAGGTTACGAATTTTCCTTCCTGTCCTGCAAAGGGACTATTGTTAACAGAAAATGTCATGGCTATAGTCGGTTCGGATATTTTAATAAAAGGAAGTGGCTCTGGATTTTCAGGTGCACATATAGTATCTCCTATGTGTATGCCCTCAACTCCTGATACTGCGATTATGCTTCCTATGTTAGCACTTTCCACTTCAACTCTATTTAGCCCCTCGAATTCATAAACTTTAGTTATTTTTACTTTTTTAACTGTTTCTGGCTCTAGATAGTTTACTATGACCACTGGTTCGTTTACTTTAATGCTACCTCTTTCAACCTTTCCAATACCTATTCTACCTACATATTCATTATAATCAATGGTAGATATGAGGACTTGAAGAGGTTCATCTTTTTCACCCTCTGGTGCTGGGATATATTTCACTATTGTTTCAAATAAATCCTCCATGTTGTCCTTTTGTGAGTTCATGTCTAATGAGGCTGTTCCACTTTTTGCAGATGCAAATACAAATGGACATTCTAGCTGACTTTCGTCTGCACCTAGCTCAATAAATAAATCTAACACTTCATCTATAACTTCATTAGGTCTTGCTTCTGGTCTATCTACTTTATTTATACATACTATTACTGGCAGGTTTAATTCTAAAGCCTTTTTCAATACAAACTTAGTCTGTGGCATAGCACCTTCAAAAGCATCTACAACTAGGATTACACCATTTACCATTTTAAGAACACGCTCTACCTCTCCACCAAAATCAGCATGTCCAGGTGTATCTATAATATTAATCTTTGTATCTTTATAATAAACTGCTGTGTTTTTTGATAATATTGTTATGCCTCTTTCTCTTTCTAGGTCATTTGAGTCCATGACCCTGTCGTGTACTACTTGGTTTTCTCTAAATATTCCACTTTGTCTTAAAAGCTGATCTACAAGTGTAGTTTTTCCATGATCAACGTGGGCAATTATAGCTAGATTTCTTATATCTTCTCTTTTTGTTTTCACTATTACTCCTCTTTCCAATTAAAAAATTTCAACAAAAAATATTCTATCACAACGAGTGTAGAAATCAAGAAAATTATACTCTAAAATGTAATTTAAAGAAGCTGCCTTTCCTAAATATTAGTTTCCTCTATTCAGTATTAACTATTTTTTCTTTCTTCTACTAGTGCTTTTATCTGGTTTAGTGCTACTCTTAGTCTTGTACTTTACTCCTTTATATTTCTTGCTTTTTGTTGAATCTTTTCCTTTAATATTTTTTCTATCTCTATTGTCTTTTCCTTCATTTTCTTTTTTTCTAGGCCATATTAAGCATTTCTCTCCATAGCCTATTAAATCCTTTCTGTCTGCCTTTATAAGTGCTTCATGTACTAATTCATAATTTTTAGGATTTCTGTATTGAATAAGTGCTCTTTGCATTGCTTTTTCACGTGGGTTTTTAGGCACATATACTTCCTTCATGGTTCTAGGGTCTAAGTCTGTATAGTACATGCATGTAGATAGTGTTCCAGGTGTTGGATAGAAGTCTTGCACCTGTTCTGGCATATATCCTAAATCTCTCAAATACTCTGCTAACTCTACTGCTTCTTTTAATGTAGACCCAGGATGACTAGACATTAAATATGGTACTATAAATTGATTTAGGCCTAGATCTTTGTTTATCTTTTTGTATTTTTTCACGAAGCTATTATACACTTCTTTATTTGGCTTGCCCATTTTTTCTAAAACATTTGGTGAAATGTGCTCTGGAGCTACTTTTAGCTGTCCACTTACATGATGCTGACATAGTTCTCTAAAAAACTCATCATCCTTATCATGTATTAAATAATCGTATCTTATTCCTGAACGAATAAATACTTTTTTTACATTAGGCAGCCCTCTAAGTTTTCGTAAAAGACTTAAATAATCCTTATGATCTATTTTTAATTGCTTACATGGCTCTGGAAAAAGACATTGCTTATCCTTACATACACCATGCTTTACTTGCTTGTCACATGCTCTATGTCTAAAATTAGCCGTCGGACCTCCTACATCATGTATATAGCCCTTGAAATCTGGCTCCCAGACGATTTTTTCTGCTTCTGTTATTATAGATATGTGGCTTCTAGATTGCAGTACTCTTCCCTGATGAAAGGTAAGTGCACAAAAGCTACAGCTTCCAAAGCAGCCTCTATTGCTAATTATACTAAATTTCACTTCCTCTACTGCAGGTATTCCTCCTGCCTTCTCATATATTGGGTGATAGGCTCTCATATATGGTAATGAATATGTTCTGTCTAGTTCTGATTGCTCCATTGGTTTAGCAGGTGGATTTTCTACTACATATATATCTCTATATGGCTCTATTAATGTTTTTCCCCATATTGAATCCATGTTGTTATGCTGAGCTATAAAGCTTTCTGCGTATTTCTTTTTCGATTCTATTATTTCATCATAGGATGGAAGTAAAACACCTTCATGTATATGGTCTATACTTTTAGTTTTATACACTGTTCCTTTAATAAAATTTAAATAATGGATATCTATGCCGTTTTCTAATCCATGAGCTATATCTACTATTTGTTTTTCCCCCATGCCATAAACCAATAAATCTGCTTTAGAGTCTAATAATATAGAACGTCTTATCTTATTATCCCAATAATCATAATGTGCAAGTCTTCTAAGGCTAGCCTCTATGCCACCTAATATTATAGGTACATGGCTATAGGCTTCCTTTATCCTATTGCTATAGACTATGGTCGCTCTATCTGGTCGAAGACCCATCTCTCCTCCGGGTGAATATGCATCCTGTCGCCTTTTTCTCTTAGCTACTGTATAGTGATTTACCATAGAATCAATATTGCCACCAGTAACTAAAAAAGCAAGCCTAGGCTCACCTAGCTTTTTAAAGTCCCTAATATTTGTCCATTCAGGCTGAGCTATTATGCCTACTTTAAACCCTTCGCTTTCCAATAATCTTCCAATTATTGCTGCTCCAAAGGAAGGATGGTCTACATACGCATCTCCTGTAATCAGTATAAAATCTAGCTGCTCCCAGCCTCTTTCTTCCATATCCTGTTTATTTATAGGTAAAAATTGAAACATCTAATCATTCCTTTATTTTAATATAAAGCTTAATCTTGATAGGAAGTATAGGACTCTCTCAAAAGGTCAACTCCCCATACTATCTGCGATTATATGACTAAAGCTATTATTTCACTTGATTCTACTTTAATACTATCTATAGTTATATCATTTTTAGCTTTTCAATGCTACATAAACCCTAAGAAAAATATCTAAAATATATAAATTAAGACTCCATTGTTATGGAGTCTTAGGTTGATTTTATTTAGAATAAAGCTCTATAATATATGAATCTACAACTTCTATAGGTACTTCTTCTCTTTTAGGTATAGCTATTAGCTTTCCTGAAAAGCTCTCTATATCTTTTTGAAGATAGTTTAAATACAGTTCATTGCTTTTAAAGTTTTCTACGAACATTTCGTTATTTCTTGATTTTTCTCTTAATGAAAGTTCGTCTCCCACCTTCACCTTGTATGAAGGTATATTTGTTTTCCTCTCATTTACAAGTATATGACCATGAACCACCATTTGTCTAGCTTGTCTTAAGGTAGATGCAAAGCCTAGTCTATAAGTTAAATTGTCTAAACGGCACTCTAGCCTTTGGACTAGGTTTTCTCCAGGATTTCCAGGAGAGGATAGCGCCTCATCTACATATATTTTAAATTGTTTTTCTAACATTCCGTAATATGCCTTTAACTTTTGCTTCTCCATTAGCTGCTTTCCATAATCGGATTGTTTTGACTGTTGTTTAGCTCCTCTTTTTAGAGCTTTTGGGTGATTAAATACATTTACGCCAAGACGTCTTACAATTTTAAATCTTGGACCCATTGGTCTTGCCAAATATAATTCCTCCTTGAAATATTAATATAATTGAATCCAGCAGCCAATAATTATTATACAACATTTGATAAAAACTAGCAAATGATATTTATTATCATTATGAATGATTTTAGTTAAAAAACTATAGTAATATTGTTATGTTTGGCATGAATAAAATCATTAAACATATTAACTTTAAAATCCACCTGCATAGGTGGATTTTAAAGTTATTCATTTAATTTTTCCCAATCAACCTCTAAAGGCTCTATGTCTACATTATTAGTTTTAGATTTAAATGTGCTTACCCAGAAAGGCTGAGCTGGTAATTTGCTAGATGGTTCTCCATATTCTAAGTATTCAAAGCCTGAATCCTTTATGGTTTTAAGTCCATGAAGCTCCCACCATTCTTCATCAGTTAATCGTTTGTCGCTAAGGAATTCATAATAAGAATATACTGACCCTCTAGTTAAATATAATTTATCTTCAACAGGTACAACTACATATATGTGATCAAAATACCCTGTTCCCATACTTAAATAATGATGATTAGGGACTGTAGCCACATCTGATATGAGCATTGCACTTTTTTCTATTGGATATGCTCCATTAAGTAGTTCTTCCTTAGATACACTACCATAGGTGTAGCAGTTTATTATATTTTCCATTACTCCACCAATCCATAATAGGTTCATTTTTTCATCCTCAGAAAGAGGTTCATTATCAAGCTCTTTCTGAGAAGTAGATTTTAAAAGCTCAAGTAGCTTAATATACTCTTTGCTTCCTTCTTTTAAGCTGTCATTTAACAATCCTCTTGCTTCTAGGTTTTCTACAGTGTACTTCATTAACCAGAGTAATGTATCATATAATTCTATATTAGGCTCTACATAATGCTGATCTGCAAACTCTAATGGTCCTCCCATTTCAGCAACAGGCTGTTTACCATATAATACCGTATCATGCTTTAGCTCTGCATAGCTCGATAAAGCTGTATTCAACGATTTACTCTTCCAAGAATCATTTGTCATAAATATTGGCATACCAGAGTCTTTGTGGAATTCAGTTAATTGTTTTTGAATTGACCAAAGCCAGCCATTATATAGATTTTTTTGCCATAGTTCATCTGAATAGCTTTCAATCTCTGCTTTCAAATGATTGTATCTTTCCGCGTATAAGCTCCATTGCTTCTGAGGCTCATAGAATTTAAATAACAGGTCTTCCCCATATTTACTACCTAATACTCCCATTACATCTAATCCATTAGGAACAGGTCTATAATATACATCCATTAATTCCTGCATAATATACCCATCTAAAATATATCTCTGTCCCATAAACTTAAAGCTTTTAGTTTCATCCTTTGTCATGAAGCTTCCAACTATTTCGGCTTTTCTTAAATCTTTTACTCCTTGGTGTATTTTATCATAATAGGCTTTATCAATGATTTTATTTATATCTACATCTTCACCAAATACCCCAATAATCATATCCTTTATATCTAAAAGGTTTATATCATCTGATTGTCCTACATAAAATCCAGTTGGCTCATATATATTATTCCATGCTTTAATATCATTGTAGCCTTCATATTCTCTAAATGCAGTATAAGTCATTAATAATGCCTTTATGGTATTTTCATAATATAGCTCCTCCGTTCTAAGATTCATTAGCTCAATAGGAGTAAATCCATACCACATCATTGTCTTAAAGAATTTTTCAAGATTTTCATTTCTCGTATAATGTCCCCTTACTATGAATTGTGAATAATCTAGCTTAATGTGAAATAAAGGCGAGTCCCCATAGCCACCAGCTTCTTGGATAAGTGCATATTCACTATTTGCTAAAGCCATTATACCCTCGTCTAAGGAAACCTCTATATTTGAATCTCCTTCTAAAAGCATTTTAGCTATTAGAAAATAAGCTATATTGCTTTTCTGAATATCCTTTAGCTCTTCATCCTTTATTTCATTAAGTAGCTCTATAGATTTAATAAGCATTCTATCTGTCAATGCCTCTAAATCCTTATACAATATTTCTCCTTCAAGGAATATAAGTGATTTGTCAAAAAACTGATGGTATAAGTGTAGTACTGAGTCTGTAGTAACGAAATTTGGTACACCAAGATATTCATTTTCTTCGTATGCATAGTAGATTTTTGTATCTCTACTAGGTAGTACAACAAAGCCATTTTTAGAAAGCATCTTCTTTTGTTCATGAGTAAACCCTGAAAATTGATTTATGTTTTCAATATTTGATAAATCCTCTGCAATAGTATAGGGAAGTACCTTTGCCTCATATGCGGTTGGATTGTAAGGTATGTGGATATTGTGTATCTCCTCTGGAATCGTCCAGTCTATACTAGATTGCTTACCTTTTGGAGCTTCTTCTTTATTTATAGGCCCTTCTCCTGGATTAATAACATTTTCATTATTGCAACCTACTAAAAAACTGCTCATTACCATAATTATTATTAAGCATAAAGACAATCTTCTCACAGTTATTCCTCCCCTTTTAATCGGCTTCTAAAAGCCATCCATTTCTAACGGACACCTTAGATTTAAACTTTTTCCCCTTTTCTATGTATATTAGCTCTAATATATTATTATCTATGTATTTTACCTCTTTTATACTGCTATAAAACTCGCTCTGAGCTAAAAGTAAAAATCCAAAATCCATCCAATAGTAAACTAATATTCTTTCTTCTCCATTAGCATTTACATCAATGGCTACTAATTCATCTCCTTTAATATCTAAAAAATCCATAATATAAAAGTCCTTTAAATTGTAGCCTAGCCTTGATCCTGTCCATTTTTTATAAAGCTTTTCTCCATCCCAGTTGAATACAAAAAGTCTATCTCTTTGTTCTTTGTCAAAATGAGTACTTTTGTTAACAGCCATGATTACCTGTAAACCATCTGTATAGTCAATACTCCCTATTTCAATCTTCCAGGGTAGAACCTCAGTAAAATCATATTGAGCTATCTTATGCCAGTTTATCTTATTAGAAGATACTTCCCCTTTATATATATAAATATAGGTTTTGGTATTATCTATTTCTTTGTCTTCTATAATAGAAAAAAGCCATTTATCATTATAAGTATAGTCTATTAGCCTTTGATTCTTGTTTAAATCCAAGCTTAGAGGACTTTTATTCACATTATATTTCACTATGATTATTCCAATTATTATAGATAAAGAAACAGAATATATGATTATCTTCTGTTTTTTGTCTAAATACAATAGGGCACCTCCCTTTGTATATATATGTTTTATGTTAAATATTCTACTATTCATTTTATTGACGTAATAAGTCCCTATTTTGTTCCATCTATTTATGAATTGAATGTATAAAAAAAGGAAAAGTAAAAATAGAATTCCCCTTACTTTTCCTTAATTTGTGATTATTCTTTAAAGTTCTGACTATAATAATGCTCTACATTTAAGAACTCTTCCCAGAGCTTTTTATTTTCCTGAGATAATTCTGATTTAAACTCTCCATTTTCTTTGAAATAAAGATTATGCATAACATCAAATTTTTCTTTAACATTTAGTAAATACTGCATGTATTCATTGCCTTCCCAGCCTAGATAATGAAAAAGCTCTGGCATAAGGAAATTAGGACTTATGGTATTCCCCTCTCCTATAAAATCCTTATTAAACATTTTCTTTGCTCCACTATTTCCCCAGATTATATAAGGAGTTTGATAATAGTTTTTAAATCCTTCTACTGTAGACAGGTCTAAGTCAATGTTCATCATATCATACCCTACATGATCTTTACCTAACCAAGGGTTATGGTCTCCAAAAATTATTATTATTGTTGGTTCTTCTTCATTTCTAAAATAGTCAATTATTTTCTTTAAAGCCTTATCTGTTTGATTTATGCCTGCAAAATAATTATTAACCATATTATAGGTGCCTTCATCATAATGATTTTTATTTTTTAAATATTCTTCTTCTGTAAGCCTTTCATTAGAATAAGGTCCATGATTTTGGTATGTTACTGAAAAATGAAAGTAAGGCTTGTTTTCAGCTTTATTGTTTTCATAGCCTTCTATTATAGAATCAAAGAAATGCCAGTCCTCTAAATTTGATTTTTCCTTGAATTTATACTTATTATCATAATGTTCAAAGGAATCAAAGCCTAAATATTCATTTACATTGCGTCTATTATAAAATGAGCCTGTGATCGGGTGCATTGCTTCAGTTTTATATCCCTGCTTTTTAAAATACCAAGCAAAGGAGTTAGTAGTTTTAAAATACTTGGGATGATTATAAAATCCCGTAATAAAAGCTCTTTCGGTTTTTATAGTATCTCCAGCAAAAATATTTGTTACAAGCTTTCCTTGTATGGATTCTTTTTGTATCTCATGAAAGTTTTGGTATATATCAATGCCTAAGTCCACACCATTAAATTCAGAAAAGTCATTATAGGATTCTAGCATTATAGCAATAATATTAACCCTTTCATCTTCTGGTATACCCTTATAGTCATATTTAAACAAATCCTTTTCAGCTTTTTTCTCATTGTACCCTTCTAGCTCTACCTCCTTGGCATAGGTAATACTATATATAAATGGATATACAAAGCCTTTTGATTTAAATTGGTCTGACTGAACCCATATATTTATTAGTGTTTTGTCTCCCACTTCATTATATATTTTAGGATTAAAATAAAAGCCATTAAATATTAAAGTACTCATAAGAATCAAGGCTATTAAAAGTGATATTCTAATTTTAGGAGATATGATTTTAAACTTAAAAAATAGCTTCAACACTACTGCAACTAAAATCAATCCTACTATCAATATAATCACTCTAGAGCCTGGCTTCAAGCTATAGCTTTTAGCCATTATTAAGGATTCCCTTACTAGCCTTATATCTATAAATGTAAAAGGGTCATCTCTATACATTAATTTAAACTTATTTACCAAGGACATAGTAACAAAAATTAAGCTAGTAGCTGAATAAGCTGCCCACATCCTGTTCCATATTAAATACATTAGTACCATAAACAAAAAAATAGGTATAAAATTCATCAATAAAAGCCATTTCCCAGAAAAATAGCTCTTAAATAATGCTGGATCAAATACAGCAGTTGAAAAAACAAAGGTTACTGACATTATTAAAATGCTTAATAACACTAAAGATAAAGAAATAATTATACTTTTTAACATGTTGTTATTTTCTATTTTTGTTTTTATTTTGTCAATCCCTATTATATCATTCATAATATTCTGCTCCTATCTAAATTAGAATTGGGAAAAATAATTATTTAAAAAAGCTATAAGCTCTCTTTTATCATTTCATATCATGTACCCATACAATAAAAATTTTAGCAGTTTTCATATTATATTGCAAACCATAATTAGTTCATTTAAATAATATAAGGCCTACCTAACAGAGCCTTACTTTTTTGAGAAAATATAATAATATTCCTTATAATCTAATCCATTTTCCTATTTTATTAACAGGTATAGAAATATTATTTTTAAGATTATCGTATTCTTCTTCAGCTATTGAAATAATAGCACAGGTTGCAGGCCCTGCTGATTTATATAAATCTAACGAAATATTATCATCTAAGCAATATGCTAAATTATTAGTCCTTGCCATTTCCTTTAGCTCATAGAGTATGCCCTTTGAGCCTACAGGAAGAATTTCATAAATGTTAGGATTACTTTTCAATCCCAGTAGATGGCTAATAGATAATATTTCTCTTCCTCTATCCTCCAATACTTCATATCCAACTTTAGGGATACCCACTAATACAGCAAGAGAATTCTCTATGGTCTTTGGTTTTTTCCAATTCCTTTTATCTATTATCCCTATTACGGTAATCCCCATTGCAGTCTGGCATACAGGAATATTCTCCTCCGTACTTCCTGTTATTATTTCAGCTTGGAGGAGATTTAAGGGCTGTAATGCTTTTTTTATTCCTTTAATTATTTTTTCTCCTGTATCATTCATTTCTACAGATAATGCATTAACTATGGTTATAGGCGTGGCTCCAATGGCTAGTATTTCCATAAGTGCCACCTGTGTTGTAAAATAGCCTAACACCTCCGGTTCTACCTTAACCACATCCTTTTCTTTATTTCCTATGCCTCCTGATGAATCACAGGAGATTACCATAAGCTGTTCTTCATTTATATCTATAAGGGTTAAGTCTCTAAATTTAAATATTTTCATAAAATCAATCCTATCTAATCCTTTTATTTATTACCTTAAATACTGACAGAGCTAAAACTACGTTCCCTATGGATGCCAACGTAAGAGGCAAAATAACAACACTGAATAGTGGCCACCCACTAAATGGAAGTCCTAAAACAATAGACATAGGCACTGCAAAAAGTGATGCTACAGGTCCGTTTAAAATAATAGCCACAATAGAAGCGACTATGCTCCCTCTTTTTCTATATATAATTCCAAATAAATAAGCAAATAGCCCCATTTCCAATACTAACACTAAATGCATAGGTAAGGTTAATGGAAAGCCACTTGTAAGTGCCGTTAATAGGTGTCCAAGCCCTGCTACAACAGCACCTGCCCAAGGCCCTAAAAATAATGCTGCAAAAAAGCCTGGCATAGAATCAAAAGCAATGCTTCCACTTATCTTTATCATAGAGCCTATTGCAGATAATCCTATAAGCATTCCACAATAAGTTAGTTTAGTAATGTTTTTTGTATCGTATAAAGTTTCCCATGTTTTCAATTTAACTCCTCCAGTTTTAAATAAAAGAATTTTTAGTTACAATGTTCTAGTCTCCTTAAATACCCAAAATTATCTACATACTCTATCTCAACATATCCTGCAGGCAGACATTGAAAATGCCACATTTTGTCCAAGCCTAAGTCTAGTAAATGTGTAATCATGGTCTGTATAATACCTCCATGAGTGACTATTATACAGCTCTTGTCTTTTTCTATAAGCATTTCTATAAAATCTACTATTCTATCATACACATCTAATAAATTTTCTCCCTGTGGTATTCTATAGTTTACATAGTCCTTAAGCCAAGAATCCCACTCACTAGAATGGTTTTTTTGAATGTATTCTCTTTCTTTTCCATCAAATATACCAAAATTCATTTCCTTCAAATTAGGAACTACCTGAATTTCTTTATTAATAGCTGCTGATATAGCTTTAGCAGTGCTTAAGGCTCTATTTAATGGGCTTGAATATATTATATCTATATCCGCATATCTCTTTAATGCCCTTGCAGTAGCTTGTATGTCCTTATTTCCTTTTTCAGTTAGAGGAAAATCTGTCCATCCGCTATATATTCCTCCTATGTTAGCCTCTGTCTCTCCATGCCTAACTAATATAAACTTCATAATTTTTCTTTAGCAGGTATGAATATAATCAATAATCATACCTGCTAAATTCTCACCTCTTCCCTATTCTAAGTTTGAATAATTATAAGGCAGATTACTCCACACAAATTATTTCCTGCGTTTTATATGATATTAGCTTTAAGATTATACATACAAAAATTATATCATATTTTCTCCTCTATGCTACCTTCCACTTGGAAATACACTTTCCGTAATTCCTCTAACTGTTCTTTACTTGATTTCCAATATCCCCTTTCATTTGCTTCTAACATTCTTTCTAATATATCTAAGTATGCCCATCTGTTATTTTCCTTCATCTTTTCACGCATGTTTTCATCTGAAATATAAGTGGAATGTAAGCTATCAAATATCCAGCCTTTAACTCCATTTGTAGTTGATGAAAGGCCTATTAGATTTTTAAATATCTTTTCTATTTTTTGAGCACCATGATATTTATTCTGAAGCATACCTTCTATCCATTTAGGGTTTAATAATCTAGTCCTTACTCCACGTTCTATTGAATTTTCAACATTATCAGTTTCTATCTTTTCCCCAGTAGTGTCATTAATATATATTAAAGGTTTTTCACCCTTAGACACTTCAACAGCCTTAGATAAGCCCCCAAAATGTCCATAGAAATCATCTAAGTCTGTAACTTCATATCCATGATAACTTCTTATTTGAGTTACTATATCTACTTTAGATAAAATATCCTCAAACAAACCTTCAACTTTTTTCCCTCTATAATTTTTTGTATATACATTTCCTGTGTTTTGAATAAA
This sequence comes from Proteiniborus ethanoligenes, assembly GCF_900107485.1. Taxonomy (NCBI): domain Bacteria; kingdom Bacillati; phylum Bacillota; class Clostridia; order Eubacteriales; genus Proteiniborus; species Proteiniborus ethanoligenes. The sequence goes on along the minus strand of NZ_FNQE01000021.1, from coordinate 22,479 downwards.
TAACTCTCCTATTTGAGATTCCATGTCCCAGTTTTTATTTTCTATTAGTTTCGTAACACCGTTGCCATATTCTCCTTCTCTTGGTCCAAAGAGTCTAGCATATGATAGTTCTTCTGCTTCTTCCTTTGAATACCCTTGGTTTATAAGCTTTTCATAAATTTTCTTACTATTGGCTTTAAAATAATTTAGCTCTTCAGGCTCTTCTAAAAGATAAATATCTCTAAATATATTGTTTAACTCTTCTACCATATTAGGAAACATGTCTCTAAAAAATCCAGACATATCAATAGTTACATCTATTCTAGGCCTATTCAGCTCATCAATGGGAATAATTTCATATTTAAAATTAAACTGGCCTTTTTGCTTTAATATTCTAACTCCTAAATAGCTTAAGATCTGCCCTAAGGTTTCTCCTTGTGTTCTAGAAGTTTCTATTCCCCATAATACTATAGCCACATTATTAGGATATGTTCCTTTTTCGTCTATAAATTTTTCTATTGTATTTTCTGCTATTCTCCATCCTCTTTCATAAGCAACCTCAGTAGGTACCGAATAAGGATCAAACTGAAATAAATTATACCCTGTTGGTAATACTTCTGGATTTCTAAAAATATCACCACTTAATTTTGCTCCTAAGTATTCACCATTTAATACCTTTAAAAGTCCTTCCATTTCATTACACTTTTTTGCATTTTCCATATGCTTTTTCCCATAATTTAATGTATCATGATATGCATTCTCTACCTTTATTCCTTTCAGAAAATTATCTACTATTTTTGAGGACCTATCATCTAGTTCTTGCAGAATATCTATTTTATTAGTTTGTAAAATTTCATCATAATCTAGTCCATTTTTTTCACATACTAGTCTTCTTAAGGACTTTGCCTCAGATCTATCATATCTTAATATAAACTTCATATACTCAGTAGCTTCCTCTTCTGTATATCCTTTCCCAAAGGTATGAAGTCCATAAGGAACTAAGGATCTTTTCATTCTATAAAGCTCATTTTCTAAAGTATCTAGATCCTCAATAATTATATTTGATTGCTCTGCCTTTTTCTTTATTTTATTGAAAATATCATTACATTTAGTAGGATCTGTTTGCTCTGAAACGTGGTATTCATTTATTAATGATTCTATTTCTATCAAATCACCATATAGCTCTCCTTGGACAAATTGCGGTGGTTGATAGCTTACTAGCACTGCATGGGATCTTCTCTTTGCTATTGAAGATTCTGCTGGATTAGTACAATTATATATATAAGCATGTGGTATATCATATACAAGCATGTCTGGATAACAATCAGATGACATTCCACACTCTTTTCCTTTTAGAAATTCAAGTGTTCCATGCGTTCCTACATGTATCATTATATCTGCATTAAACTCTTCATTTAACCATTTATAATATGCTTGATATTGATGATGAGGTGTGAGAGCTTTATCATGATATGCTTTTTCTGGATTTTCATGTATTCCTCTAGTAGGCTGTAAGCCTATAAATGCATTTTGAATTACCTTCCCTGGTATTAAAAATTTATCTCCCTCTGTCATTATATTTCCAGGTGCTTCTCCCCACTGACTACAAGTTTCTTTGTAATATAATGTGTTATTCATTTCCTCTATGTATTTTTTAGAATCATACTTAATCATGTGTTCACTTAGCTGATCTTCTCCCCACTTACCAGAATTCACTATTTTACCAGCAGTAAAATAGTCCATTAATTCTTCTTTAGTTAAAGCCTCTACACTATAGCCTTCTTTTTTTAGCCTGCTAAGTATATTCTCTATAGATTCAAAGGTATTTAAAAATGCACCACCGAATATGTTTCCTTCTGATAGTGGGTAATTGTAACATATAATTGCAACTTTTTTATCTTTATTTTCTTTATACCTAAGCTCAATCCATTTCTTAATCCTATTTATCAATTTTATTACTCTATCCTCAATAATATCTACTTCTATTAATTCAACTCCATATTCTTCGTTCCATTTATTTTCAACAATTGCTCCTACAGGATAGGTTTCTATAGCTCCATCTAGCTCTGGCAGCATGACTGTAGTCAAAAATTCAGCAGTGCTAATCCCCCTTTCTGAACTTAACCATTCAGTTATTTGTCTTTTAGGCATAAAAAATGGATGTAGTACAGGAGCATTTATCTTTTTCAGCAATTCCATAGCTTCATGCTCATCTTCTCCCATGGGGCCTGAGCCTAACCTAAATGACATGAAGTTTAATATTACATCTACGCTTGGAGAAGTCGGTGAGAAAAGTATTTTTTCAACTTCTTGCAAATGTCTTCTTCCATAGGACATAAATGCTATAGGTATTATATTGGCAAATTCAGATATTCTATTTGATATTTTGCCTATGGCTTTTTGTATCCTATTTGGAGAGCTATTCCCATAGTAAAATATAACAACTGTAGGTTTTTGATAATCCACATATCCCGAAGCCACATACTCATTTATATTTTCAAATCTTTTCATATTTGTAGGTTTGCAAATTGATATTGGATTATATTCAGTAGGAAGCTTAGGTTTTGGAAGCATTTCATATTTACCATAATCCCTTAATATTAAATATAGTAGATTTGTTATTTCCTCTAAGCCAGCGTTCTTCCAATACCTTCCTATGTTTACATAGTTGATAATATCCTTACGTTTCTCAATGGGAATATTTTTCTCTAAAAGTTCTACTTCCTTTGCCATATTTAAGATTTCGTCTGTAAGCATTTTTTTATTGGACTTATTTAATTTACTTGATATTTCGTCTACATAAAAGCTTCCTAGCTTTGAAATTTTGTTTAAATTATTTCTACCTAAATTGCCTATGACCACTATGTTTCCATTACTTGATTTACATGCGTTAAAGCAAGTTTTACCTACTTTTTCTCCACTTCCCATTAAATCAAGTATTATAAAGTCTCCTTTTAATATAGTATCTTCTATTTCTTTTAAGTCCTTTTCTTCTACTTTTCTCCCAACGAAAAAAAGCCTAACTTCTAAAATACTCTTGTATTTTTCTTCAATAGTTTTTTTAGCCTCTATTATATCTGCTATAACAGGGTTAGATACACTTACTACGACTAATTTATACATTTATCTATCTCCTCCATATGATAACTGCCATAAATAAAATAATAATTATCTGATTTGTTCTTAATAAACTCGTCTTTAAATTAGCTAGTTAGAGATTGTCAAATTCTTTACAGAATTATATATGGATTTATCACTTAAATCTTCTATACTTAAATAAGTTGCTCCCATTCTTCTAGAAAGCTCTTTTAATGTTCCAAATTTAAAGAATCCATTTTCTGTATCTATTACTAAGGATTTTATTTCTTTTTTTCTAATTTTATCAGCAATTTCATTACATTCTACTAAGGGGTCTTCTCCTGTTAAAGATACGTTTGCTCTCCCATCTGATATTAGAACTAATAGTGGTATCATATCTGTATCTTTAATCCATTGGCTTTTAATGTAGTTATAGGCCTTATCCATTCCTGCAGAAAGAGGTGTTTTGCCACCTGAAGGTAATTCACTTAAATGTTTTTTTGCTAATTCTACGCTTCTAGTAGTCTGTAATAAAATTTCTGATGATTCTTTTCTAAAGGCTATTAGAGAAACCTTGTCTCTTTTTTCATAAGCATCTGTTAGCAATGACATTATAGCTCCTTTTACTGCCTCCATTCTCTTTCTTACTGAAATAGAGCCACTAGCATCTACTAGGAAAAATATAGTCACTCCTGTTGGTTTTTCTCGTATTTTCTCTCTTAAATCCCTATTTTTTATGGCTATGGCCACTCCATTTTTTTCTCTAAATTTTTGATAAGGAGCTGCTGCTCTTAGTGTTCCATCTAATGATATATCTCTTATTTCTTTGTTTTTAGATCTGTATCTTATATATCTTCCTTGCTTTGATTCGGTTTTAGATAAGCTCCTTCTACCAGAGCCCTTTCTAAATCTATTATCCTTATTTTTAAAATACATATTTTTAGCTTTAAAAGTATTCCCTATATTCTCTATAACTTCTATATCTGATAGTGAATCTTTTACATCTTTGCTATCAAAGTCACTTGTCATGTTTTCTACATGACTTTCACTATCTTCCATCTCATTGTTTTTATCATTACTATGCTCATTATTATTTTGATTTTCTTGATTGTCCCCATTATTGTTGGTGTTTTCTTTGTCCTTTGGTTTTTTTCTCATTCTATGTGGCAGTACATAGCTAAAGGCTTCTTTTATATCATCTATATTTCCTTCTATTCTATTATCTATTGCAACTATTGCCTTTACAGTTTCTACAACTATTACTTCTGTTCTATTCCCTTCACAGGCAAAAGCATTCAGTGTATCGGCTATTATATTTAATAATTCTTCCGATATAGTAATTTGACTTAAAATAGTTTTCGCTTTTTCTATTTTATTATTTAATTCTTCACATTCACCTAGCCATTGCTGATAAAAACTCATTTTATCTTCTTCATACTGTATTCTTCTTTTTATAATTTCTATTCTATTTTGAAAATTAGTATCTCCTTTTACAGATACAAAAAGCCCAAACTTGTCCAAAAATAAAGGCTTTATACTACCTTCCTCTGGATTCATTGTACCTATAGGTACAAATTTAGACCTATGTTTATAAGATATTCCTTCTCTTTCAATAATATTGAATCCCGAAGATGCTACTTCCAATACAGTATTCATAATACTATCACTTAGTAGATTCACTTCGTCCATATATAGTATATTGCTATCTGCCTTTTTAAGTATGCCTTCTTCGAGTTCTTTTCTACCAAATATAATGGCTTTTTCTATATCAATGCCACCTATTAACCTATCTTCTGTAATATTAAGTGGTAACTCTATTACTTTAACAGAGCTTGATATGGAAGGTATAGATCTGACAATAGTGCTTTTCCCTGTTCCTTTTTCACCACTTATGAGCACTCCACCAATTCTAGGATTCACAAGGTTTAATAATATAGCCCTTTTCAATTTTTCTTGACCTACTATTGCAGGAAAAGGATATATGCATTTACTCAATTTCATACCTCCCATTAGCTTTCTAGTAGTTCATAAATATTTTTAATATCTATGTTTCCCTCTTCAAATGGCATTTTTCTCATTCTATGAGGTATAACAAGCTTTAATGCCTGGACTAAATCATTTCTAGTGACAAATGTTCTTCCCTCAAAGGCTGCAATAGTAATGGCTGTTTTAATAGCAGTTATATCTCCTCTATGTCCATCTAATCCAAGCTTTATACAAAGCTTAACTGTAGACTCTAGTATAGAATCATCATAATTAACTTGTTCTAATAAATTTTTAGCTTTACTTATTTTTTCTGCAAGTTTATTATTTTCTTCTTCATAACTTTTAATGAAAGTTTTTGGATTTTTTTCAAACTCTATACGTCTCTTTATTACTTCGATTCTATTTTTATTGTCTCTTTCACCAATTACATCTACAACTAAGCCAAATCTATCTATAAGCTGTGGTCTTATATCTCCTTCTTCAGGGTTCATTGTGCCTACTAAAATAAATCTTGAGGGATGAGAATAGGATATACCCTCTCTTTCAATATTATTTATTCCCATGGCTGCAGCATCTAGTAACATATCTACTATATGGTCATCTAATAGATTTACCTCATCTATATAGAGAATATTTCTATTAGCGAATGCAAGTATTCCAGCCTCAAATTTTTTCTCGCCTTTTTTTATTGCAGTCTGTATGTCTAGTGTTCCTGCTACCCTATCTTCTGTTGCATTAATAGGCAATTCTATTACTTTCATTTTTCCTTCTTTTATATTAATATTTTCATTGTTAACTGTTTTTTCCTTACATTCTTCACACATTCTGCTCAAATCTAATGGGTCGCAGCTAAATATGCAATCCTTTATTTCTCCTCTACTAGGCAAAATATCTACAATAGCCCTAACTGCTGTAGACTTTCCGGTTCCTTTTTCGCCTCTAACAAGAACCCCTCCAATTGAAGGGTTAATTATATTAAGAATCAAGGCTTTTTTCATACTTTCCTGACCTACTATTGCAGTAAAGGGATAATTTGTATTGTTTTCTGTATGCAAGCTGATCACATTCCTTTCTACTTCATTTCTCTAAAACTCATGTAAACTCCAAAGCAATAAAAGATTATAGAATATGTAAATAATACAATAATGGATTTATAGTCAAACTCACCTTTTAAAACAATGTTTCTTAATGAAATAGATGCATGAGAAAGAGGCAAAACACTTATTATTTTCTTTATCATTAAAGGGAGATTGTTTAAAGAGAAAAAGGTTCCACATAAAAAAGACATAGGTGTCATTATATAGGTAGTAAACCTATTCATATCATAGTGACTATCTATTGATAGTGCTGCTCCATATCCAAAAGCAGAGAATAAAAAGCTATTTAAAAAGCAAATTAATATAAAATAACTATCTATATTTATCTTGATTCCGAAAAGATAAGATACAAGGATAATAAGTGTGGCTGCATACATACCTCTTAAGGCTCCTGATAGTATATGACCTAATGCCATCAATGGCATTCTAACAGGAGAGGTTAAATAGTATTCGAAGCTTTTTTCATGCAGTTTAGATATATTTATTCTCATAGCTACTGCGTTAAAGCTAGTGTTCATGGTAGAAAGGGCTATAATTCCTGGTATTATAAAGTGCATATAACTAGAGCCTTCTATGATTACATCTCTTCCTAGCCCCCAGCCAAAGGCTATAAGATATAAGATAGGTGTCATTATAGCAGTAGAGGTAATCTTTCCAATTCTCCTTTTAAAAAAAATAAATTCTCTCCACATTACAGTAAATACTTCCATTTTATATTACCTTCCTATTTGTAAAGTTATAAAATACATCTTCTAATGTAGTTTCCCTGAGTGTATAATTTAAACTCATAATTTTATTTGAGTATTTTATTGCTTCCTCTTTATTTTTGAAAAATTTATACTTGGTTTTCATTTCTTCATCAAAATATTCCATAGTATAAATTCCTAGTTCCTTCTTAAGATTGTCAGGAGTATCATTGTCTATTATTTTTCCTTTATCTATTAAACATACCTTATTGCATAGATAATCGGCTTCCTCAATATAGTGGGTTGTTAATAGTATAGTTTTCCCCATGGTTTTCATTGTTTTCAAAATATCCCATATTTTTCTCCTACCATTTAAATCTATTCCTACAGTAGGCTCGTCCAGAAATATGATTTCTGGATCGTTTATTAATGCTTTTGCTATCATCAATCGTCTAGCCATTCCGCCTGATAGATTCATTGCCTTTCTGTCTTTATAATTTTCTAACTCCATAAATTTAAGAAGCTCCATTGTTTTATTTTTGTAGTCCCCAACCCTAAAAAGCTTTGCTGCAAAAACTAAATTTTCATATGCTGTCAGCTCTTTATCTAGATTAGTATATTGAGGAACTATTCCTAATATTTCTTTTGCTTTTTTATTATCCCGGGACATTTTTTCACCATTTATATATATGCTCCCACATGTTGGCTTTAACAAGCCTGTAAGCATTTTTATAATAGTAGTTTTCCCAGCTCCATTTGGTCCTAGAAGTCCTATGAAGTCTCCTTTAGCTATATTTAAACTTACATTGTTTACAGCAACAAAATCATCAAACATTTTGGTAACATTTTCAATCTGTATCATCATGAATCACTTCCAACACATTTATTTAAGTAACTTTTTTTCTTGGTATAAAATAGGGGCAGTTATTTATCTTGTCTTCATATATATCTGCATTTATTTTAAAAATATCTTTCAATAATTTTTCTTTTATTATTTTGTCTGGCTTTCCTATTTCACAAAGCTCACCATTTTTTATAACTAATATCTTGTCTGAATACCTGGCAGCTTGATTCAAATCATGTAAAACCATAACTACAGTTAAGCCTAAAGTTTGATTTAATTCTTTTACTAGTTCTAAAACTTCTACTTGATAAGATATATCAAGAAAAGTAGTAGGTTCATCTAATAGAAGTATTTTTGGTTTTTGTGCTAATGACATAGCTATCCATGCCCTCTGTCTTTCCCCACCAGAAAGTGTTGCTACAAATCTTTTTCTTAAATGAATAAGCCCTGTTTTTTCTAAGGCCCAATCTACTATTTCAATATCTTCTTTTCCCAGTCTCTTACTAAACTTTAAATGAGGATATCTACCATAAGATACTAGTTCTTCTACAGAAATATCTGAAGATACATTTTTTACTTGAGGTAATATAGCCATCTTTTGTGCTATAATTTTAGTGTTTATATTTTTTATATTTATGCCTTCTAGATAAATATTACCTTCTGTAGGCTTTATACATCTGCTCATTGCCTTAACCAAAGTTGATTTTCCTGAACCATTAGGACCTATGATAGTTACTATTTGTCCAGTATTTATGTCAAAATTGGCATTTCTAATAGCCCTTTTCTCTCCATAATTTACGCTTATGTTTTCAATTCTCATTTCCATGTTAATATTCTCCCTTTCTTCTAAGTAAATACAAGAAAAATGGCGCTCCTAAAGCTGACATAATAATTCCTACAGGTATTTCTGTAGGGGCAAATAACAACCTCGCAACAGTATCACAGAGCATAACTATACTTGAACCTGTGAAAATAGCTGCTGGTAGTAAGTATCTATAATCTGAGCCAATAAATAATCTAGTAATATGTGGCACTATTAGCCCTACAAAGCCTAAAAGTCCAACAACACTAACAGCACTACCTGCTAATAAGGAGGAAATAATAATAAAAACAAATCTAGTCTTCTCTACATTTACTCCAAGTCCTGTTGCAACTTCATCTCCCAGCATTAATATGTTCAATTTATTTGGTATTAATAAAAGTAAAATTATACCTAATGTTGCATATGGGAATATAGTATACACATGCTTCCAATTAGTTGCTGATAGTCCACCGACCATAAATCCTATAACCCCTGCTACTTTGTTTGGATAAAATGTCATTAATGCATTAGTTCCCGCACCTAAAAGAGAAGATACTGCTACTCCTGCTAGAATTAATCGAGTGGGAACTACGCCTTCCTTCCATGCTAAAAAGTATATAAACAAAGTGGCTAACAATGCTCCTGTAAATGCTCCTATAGGTGCAAGATAATAAAAATCTGGGAAAAGGATTAGGATAATTAAAGTCATAAGCCCTGCTCCAGATGAAACTCCTATAATATTAGGACCTGCTAAAGGATTTCTCATAACTCCCTGCAAAATAGATCCTGATAAAGCTAGACATGTACCAACAAGTGCAGCTACTATTGTCCTAGGTAATCTAACATTCCATATTATTTGATAATTTACTGTAGATTTATCAAATAATATGGCATTTATTATTTCTTTAGGTGATATATTTACAGCCCCATTTCCTATGCTTATAAAAAAGCTAGCTATAGAAATGCATATAAAAATAAATAAAATGAACTTTTTTTTCATCACTTCATTTTTTGTATCACTGTTAGTCATGTCTTTCTCTTCTCCTTAAGTTTGGTTTTTGGTTTAAGCTGTACAGTACTTTTTTAAAGTACTGTACAGCCATGTTATATTTTTAATTAAACACTTCTGGATAGAGTATCTTTGCTAATCCCTCATAAGCCTCTGCATATCTTGCATTTGGTTTATATAGATATAAGTCTTTTGGTAAAACTATATATTTGCCTTCCTTTACAGCCGTAAGTGATGCCCAAGCTGGATTGTCTTCCACATCTTGCTTTATTCTTTCCATTATCTTTTCTTTATCACTTCCCATAGTTTGTACAAATATAAAATCTGGGTCTTCTTGTATTATTTTTTCCATACTGAAAACTCTAGCATTTGCTGGATCAGTTTCCGTATCAGATATATTTATTGTGTTTAGATCTTTAAGCATTTCTCCTACCATTGAGTCAGAGTTTCTAACTGTAATGCTCTTTGAAGAAGCAAAAATAATTAAAGTTTTATAGTTTTTATCTTTAGGTGCCTTTTCTATAATTTCATCTACACCTTTTTTAACTTCATTTATATGTTTTTCATATAAGTCTTCTCTTTCTGTTATTCCTGTAAAAAGTCTTACGGTTTTATAATAATCTTCTAAGTAATCATTGCCTAAGGAAATAACTTGTATGTTGTTTTGTTCAAATACTGGAACCATTTCCGCTTGAACCTTAAATCCATTAGTAACAATAACTAAATCTGGCTCTAGTGCCAATACTTTTTCGAGACTTGGAGCACCTGAAGTTCCAACTACTTCGGCTGACATAGCTCTTTCAACAGGCTTTTCCTCTGACTCCTCCACTCTACCTATTACTTCTCCACCACAACTATCCCAAATATCAAGATAAGAGTTATATAGACAAACTACTCTTTGGGGATTTTTCTTTATAGTTACTTCTTTTTCTCTAGCATCTGTAAATACAACATTGTCTTTATTTATAGTTACTCCATACTCTGATACCACTTCATTCGATTCTTCATTGTCATCTGTTTTTACATCTTCATTATTGCTTTCACTAGCACTATTGGGTATATTATTTTCGGTTTCCTTGCCTTTACTACATCCGGTAAAAATTGTAGTTAGCATTACAATTATTAATAACAGTGATATTATTCTTGATTTTTTCATAGGGTATTCCTCCTAGTAATTTTATTTAATTAATTGTTTATAACATCCTTTAAATGTAATACAAATATATCTTGTATTTTTTCATCTTCACCTAGTCCACTTAAAGATACTTCTACTTGAAATCCATTTTTCTTCAATATGCTTTTCCACGAATCCTCTTGCTCTCCTGCCATGTCATTTATTGCATGATCTCCTGCCACCAGCATAAAAGGTATTAGTTTAACCTTGGTCACTTTTTTCTCTATAAGTTGAGGTATTATATGTTCCAAGGTAGTGCTGCCTTCTACAGTTCCAATAAATATATCTTCTGAATATTCCTTTCTAAAATATTTCTCCAATAAACTGTAGCTCCTATCAGACATATGATCAGTACCATGTCCCATAAATACTACTGCCTCGTTTTGTTTAAGATCCTTAATTTCAATAGCTTTAACTACATTCTCATAATCTGAAGAATCATATAGTAATGGAGCTCCTACATGGACTGTAATATGCTTATGCTTTTCCTTAAATAATTCTACCTGTTTTAATAGCTTATTGTATTCATGTCCAGGTATTATGTGAAGAGACTGTATGAAAACTTTAGTTATTCCTTCTCGCTCCATTTCTTGTAAGGCTTCTGTGACATTGTTTACTACAATTCCATCTCGCTTTTTTAGTTTATTGATTACCATCTGAGAAGTAAATCCTCTCTCTACCTGGTATCCACTAAACTCCCTTCTAATTCTGTTTTCTATGCTTTCTATGCATAGTCTCCTAGTTTCTTTATAACTAGTACCAAAGCTTGCTACAATAATTCCTTTTCCCATTATTACCTCCTTATGTTTTATATTTAATGCTCATCCTTCTGTAATGTGGAGTAGTATTTAAGCAAATAAAAAAACCACAGCCTTAAAACTATGGTTCTATCTATGCACAAAAAACTATACATAAAATAACCACTTCCCACCGAAGGCTTATTTATAAAATTTACAGGCAGGTATCCTGACTTGTGGTACTTCCTACTCTCAAAACCTTCCCAGAAATATTATTCCAGTGGTAAATAATGATTTCGTTCTCACTTACAGTAGCGGGGGCTGTAGCGGATTTACACCGCTTTCCCTATTAATCTTTTAAAAGAACCTGTAATTTTAAACTATTTAATTGTGAATTTGTCGATAATGGAACGGTAGTTTGACTACTGTTCAACTACTGTTTTTTATATCTCTTATTAACAATCTCTATAACTTCTTCTATGCTATTACATAAGTTTGTGTACTCTATATTAGGCCTTTGTATAAGGATAACATTTACACCTGTTTCCAATGCTCCTTGTATTTTTTCTGTAGTTCCACCTACATCTCCACTATCTTTTGTTACCATAGATTCTATTCTATAATTTTCATACATAGCTTTATTGAATTCTTTTGTAAAAGGTCCTTGAATTGCTATTATCTGCTTTGGAAGCAATCCTAAATCCTCACATTTTTTAAGTACAGAATAAGTAGGAAGAACCCTTGCGTATAATCTACTAATATCAAGCGAAGATGTGAATATATGTAGTTTATTGCTACCAGTAGTCAATAAAATATTTCCTTTGGTTTCCTTCAAATGCATTATTGCACTATTATAGCTTGAAAAATATTGTACTCCACTATAAAGTCTGCCTTTTCTTTCAAATCTTAAATATTCTATGCCTGTAGATTTACTTGCAGCTATTGCATTTATTGAAACATTTTCTGCATAGGGATGTGTAGCATCTACTATATATTTTATTCCCTTTTTAAGAATTAGCTTTTCCATATCAGGTTTTTCTAATCTTTTAGATACTATCTCTACTGAATTATTATTAGCTTCAACTAACAACTTCCCGTATTCTGTAGCTGTGGATGCTATAATCGAATACCCTATGTTAGACAAGATTTCTATTATTTTTCTTCCATCAGCTGTGCCTGATAGTACCAATATCATAGTTTGTATCCTCTAGGGGTTATAATCTTTCCATTTACTAAATAGGTATTTGAGTTACCTACTATAACTGTAGTAAACATGTCAATCTCGTGTTTTAACATATCTTTAAGTGTAGTTATAACAACTGTTTCTCCATCTCTTTTAGCATTTTTGACTATTCCAACTATAGTATCCTGTTTTTTGTATTTTAGTAATATTTCTCTAGCTATTTCAATTTGTTTTTGCCTTCCTTTACTTTTAGGATTATATAAGCATACTACAAAATCCCCTTGTCCTGCATAGTGAAGCCTTTTTTCTATTAGGCTCCAATCTGTAAGCAAATCACTTAAGCTTATAGTAGCATAGTCATGCATAATAGGTGCGCCTAATGAGGCAGCAGCAGCATTAGAAGCTGTAACTCCCGGTATTATCTCTACTTTAATGTCACTTTCAGCTTTGGAGACTACCTCCAGCATTATTCCAGCCATTCCATAAACGCCTGAATCTCCACTACTGACTAGAGATACGACTTTCCCTTGTTTCGCGATTTCTAAAGTTTCTGTACATCTTTCTATTTCCTTTTTCATTCCACTAGAAAATACTTCTTTATCTTCTATCATATCTTTTATTAAATCTATATAGGTCTTGTATCCAACTATAACATCTGATTTTTCTATGACAGCCTTAGCCTCTAAGGTCATATGTGCTCTGTCTCCAGGGCCTAAACCTACTACAAATATTTTACCTGCTTTATTCATCTATAGTTCCTCCCATATGGATAAGGTTATTCCATTATAAGATTTTTTTCTCATTAAAAAATGTCCTTTAGAAGCAGTCAATAAAGCACAAGGCTCACATACAGCACCTACTCCTATTGATTTTCTTACAAATTCAGAACAATGAAATTCATGTTCTATGTTTTTTATTTCTTTTCTATTAACTATCTTAACAATAGTTTTAAAATGTTTTGCAGCATCAAATATTCCTGCTTCATTCTGCTTAATATCTACTGTCGCAAAATGCTTTATGCTTCTATAATCTATATTAAATAAATCTAGTGCTTCTTTTATTGCATTAACTATGGCTTCACCACTAATTCCCGACCTACAACCTATACCTATAACTATGTTTTTAGGTATTAGCTGCACCTCATATTCACTAAATTTGTTTATAACTCTATTTGTAATAAAAATTGTACCCTTTGCTTCTCCTTCTGTTAATATATTGTCAGGTAATTTCATGTCAATATTAATATTAGACTTAATAAGTACTGACTCATTATTAACTATAAGGCCTGTAAGATTTTTAGCCTTATCCATACTGGATATTTGGCAGTTTAATTTTTGAGCTAAAGTATCTACTGCTATTAAACCCTTTACATCTGAAGCAGTAGTTATTACAGGCTGTCCTCCCATTTTATCTGCCAATAGCTTAGCAGCCTCATTGGCTCCACCTAAGTGCCCTGATAATAAGCTTATAACAAACTGTCCTTTCTCATCCATGACTAAAACTCCAGGATCAGTAGTTTTATTTACTATATGCTTGGCTATGCTCCTAACAACTATACCTGTAGCCATAATAAAAATTATAATATCATATTTGTGAAATATACTTCCTACAAATTCTTCAAGCTTTTTATCTATTACTAAAGTTTCTTCGTCAGACCATTTCTTCAACGTATATATTTCTAAGTTAATATTATTTAGTATTTTTTTTATTTTTTTTCCTTGCTGTGTTCCATCTTTTGTTAATGCAACTATAGCCCAGTTCATTTAGCACTCCTATATTCATGACTGAAATTCTTATCGTATAGCTTAGACAATTCATATTCGTCCCCTAAGAAATCACCTACTAAAATTTGAGCTGTTTTACTTATACCTTCTGCCCTTACTTTTTCAGCTATATTACTAAGATTCCCTATTACTATCTTTTGATCCTGCCAGCTAGCTCTTTGTATTACTGCAACTGGTGTAGTTTCATCATAATGCTCCTTTAACCTCTCTGCAACCTTGTCTATCATTTGAACTGATAGAAATATTGCCATAGAGGCTTTATGTGATGCTAAGCTTTCAAGGCTTTCTCTCTCAGGCACTTTGGTTCTTCCTTCTAATCGAGTACATATTATTGTCTGTGAAACATTAGGAAGTGTAAATTCTTTTTTTATAGCTGCAGCTGAAGCTGTAAAGGAACTAACTCCAGGTATTACCTGACTATCTATGCCTAGCTCCTCAAGGGCATCTATTTGCTCTCTTATAGCTCCATATATGCTAGGATCTCCGGTATGGACTCTAGCTACTTTTTTTCCTTCCTTGATGCTTTCAGCTATTACCTTTATAACCTCTTCTAAGGTCATAGACGCACTATTATATACTACACTTCCTTCTTTTCTATTTTCTAATACTTGTTCATTTACTAAAGAGCCTGCATATATTATTACATCTGATTCATCTATTATTTTTTTGCCTTTTATTGTTATAAGCTCTGGATCCCCAGGACCTGCACCTATAAAATACGCCTTGTTCATATAAGTCCTCCTTATTTTCTATTAGCAGATATAATGTAAATTTGATTTTGGGATTCCATCATAGTTAAATTACCTATTGGTCTTCCTTTGGATATGGAAACGCTTATTACTTCTATATTTTCAAACTCCTTTTCCTTCATAAGCTCCATGGATTTATACAGATTTTCTATTGTAATAGCATTAACTACTATTATGCCCTTCGATTTCAAATTATGGGATACCCATTCAAATATGCTTTTTATGTTACCACCAGTGCCGCCTAGTATTACCTTGTCAACCTTTCCTATTTGACATAATACCTCTGGAGCTATTCCTTCGATTATTTCTATATTGTTTGCTTGGAAAATATAAGCATTTTCCTTGATAAGTTCTATTCCTTCTCCATTCTTTTCTACTGCATATACCTTCCCTTTATTCGCAACTAAAGCGGCTTCTATAGATATTGATCCAGTACCCGCACCTATATCTACTATTTTATCTATAGTTCTTAGCCTTAATTTGCTTATAGTAATAGCCCTTACTTCTTCCTTAGTCATCGGTACTTTTCCTCGCTTAAACATGCAATCAGGTATACCTGATGTATCGTATGGCCATTTACTCATTGCTAATCACCACCAAGCAAATCTGATATTCTTTTTTTTCAGTGAATTCTTTAATACTACCCTTTATTATTCTTTCATTTTCATAGGATAGATTTTCTCCAACATACATTGTTTTTTCGTTTATACCATTCTTCATCAGTTCAAAAGCAATCTTATCTGGAGTCCACTTGTTATCAGTAAGTAAACCTACCTTTTCATATTTCTTAACCTTGCTAACAAAATCATTTTCTCTTCCATGTAGGCTGCCTAAGTATGCATTTTCCCAGCTTTGTCCTAATCTTGAAAACATATATTGCATAGAACTTAGTCCTGCTATTACATCTATTTCTTCATTTGAAAAATGTTTTTTTAAGTATCTAAGCATACTATAAAAGCCTGTATCTCCGGAAACTACTACTGATATTTTTTTGTCTTTTCTATTTTCTTTAATGAAATCTATCATTTGGGCTAAATTATTTTCTACTATAAAAGTAATTTTATGGCCTCCATCTATACTTTCAAGATTTCTCTTCCCTGTTATTATTACATCTGATTGAGATATAATTTTTGACGCCTTAGGTAATATATAATCTCTATGACCTGGTCCTATTCCAACTACTGATATCTTGTTCATATCTTGTATTCCTCCAACATTAGAGTCCCATTACTGCACATGCCCAGCATTCCATGCTTTAAAGAAAAGATTATTGTTCCAAATTTTATCTGGTTATAAGATCTTTCTTCGCATTTATTACTTATTTTATGAGCAAGAAAATCAAATACTTTTTCCATATTATTAAGTAAAATATAGTCTATAGCCTCCTCTGTAGTATTGCTTTCCATTATTTGCTGTATAAGCTGTTGATTTGCCCCAAGTAATGCACAGTTTGCTGCAAGAGTTTCAAGCCTACCGTCTGCCACTTTGCTATGAGTATCAAAAATTCCAGCAGCAACTTTAACTAGCTTTCCTATATGTCCTATAAATAATATTTCTTTTATATTATATTCAACCGCTTTGTCTATCATAAAGCCTACATAATTGCTGATTTTGACCAATATTTTTTCATCTAGATTGTTGTTTATCCCAAAATCCTTGCCATAATTCCCTGGCGAATATATTATTTTTTTTATTCCTTGCTCTCTTAATATAGATAACTCTAACTCTAAGGAACTTTTAAGCGCTTCCTCAGACATAGGCTCCACTATTCCCGATGTTCCTATTATTGAAATACCTCCTTCAATTCCTAGTTTAGGATTAAAGGTTTTTTTAGAAATTTGTACTCCATCCGGTGCATATATTTGTACATCCACACCCTGACCTTTAGGAATAGTCTTGCTAACCTCTGTTCGAATCATTTCTCTAGGTACAGGATTTATAGCATATTCTCCAACAGGCACCGATAACCCTGGCTTAGTTACTATACCTATTCCTGTGCCGCCTGTTAAATTAATTTCTCCCTCTTGATTTTTAGTCACCTTTGCATATATTTTTATCCCATCAGTAGAATCTGGGTCGTCTCCTGCATCTTTTTTTACACAGCAGGTTGCACTACTATTGTCAAATGATGGTTCCTCTACCTTAAGCTTAAGCTTCCACCCTTTTGGAGTGTCTATTTCTATAGTATCTAATATTTTCTTAGAAAAAAGTATTTCTGTAGCAGCTTTAGCTGCTGCAGCTGCACAGGAGCCTGTTGTATATCCGTATCTTAGCTTTTTACCATCTTTTACAATATAATGTTCCAACATAGCACAATCCTATATCATATACAAAAAAGCATTTATTATTGCTGCAGCAACTGTACTTCCACCTTTTCTGCCCCTAGTTATTATATAGGGAATGTCTAAGTCTCTGATAGATTCTTTAGATTCTGCTGCTCCAACAAATCCTACTGGTACTCCAATTATCAAGTCAGGCTTTGCTTTACCCTCTTCTATTAATCTTTTTAAAGTGAATAAAGCTGTAGGAGCATTTCCTATTGCAAATATTCTTATATTTTTATCAGCTACTGCTTTTTCTAAGGCTATCATAGATCTAGTCATGCCTGTTTCTAAAGCTATTTTGGTTACTTCTTCATTGTGAACAAGATTAAATATTTGTACTCCATGCTTGGTAAGGCTTTTTTTATTTACTCCACCTATTATCATCTGTGTATCAGAATATATGCAGCATCCTTCTTTAAGTGCGTTCTTTCCTGCCTCAATAGCATTTGGATGAAATTCTAGTAATTCTGCATATTCAAAATCTGCAGTAGTATGGATTACTCTTTTAACTATTTTTCCCATACTTTCCTCAAACTTTTTATCTCCTAATTCTTCTGTTATTATTTCAAAGCTTTTTTCTTCTATTTCTTTAGGGTTTTTTACATAGTCAATCAATATTGACCCTCCTCATGGATTAATGTATAGTGTTTGGGCTTTAGTTCTCTATTCCTTTTCTAGCAGAAACCCCTTGCTTATAGTAATGTTTTATTTCCTTCATTTCTGTAACCAAGTCTGCAAACTCTATTAGTTTTTCATCTGCATATCTACCTGTTACTATAACCTCAACATGAGAAGCTCTGTTTTTTATTGCATCAATAGCTTCTTCGGCAGTAAAAAGATTGTAGTATATGGCTATATTTAGTTCATCTAGTACAACAATATGATGCTTACCTTCTGCTAAGACTTCTTTACATGTATCCAAACCTTTTTTCGCTAGTTTTATATCTTCTTCTGTTGGATCGTTAAATATGAAGCAATCTCTCCCAAATTGATGTATTTCAAAGTTTGGTAATAAGCTTTGACTTTTCAGTTCACTATACTCCATGCCTTTTATGAATTGACCAAAATATACTTTTTTCCCTGCACATATTGCTCTAAGACTTAAGCCTAAAGCTGCTGTTGTCTTTCCTTTTCCATTCCCAGTATATACATGAACGTATCCTTTATCCATTTCAGCCCTCCTGGTTATCTGTTTTTAAACTCTATACATTTATCTAAAAATTCTTTTAAAAAATCTAAATTACTATAGAAATGAATATGAGGATATCCTGCTACCACATTATTTTTGGTTAATCCGCATTTCCATTGACCTATAAACTTTTCCCTATACTTAGTTACATGATAGTAATATTCTAGATTTTCATTTTCTTCTATAGATGATCTATGGAATTCATGTGCTCTTATTTTAATTCCAGTTTTAGTCTCTACATTTATGTATCCGAAACGATTAAGTCTATTAGTCATCATAGATTCTGTATCGAGAAATCCAACCATTTTATAATATTTTCCTTGTAAGTCTAATATTCCATTTGTTAAATACATTAGTCCTCCACATTCTCCGTATGCTGGAAGTCCATTGTTAAGTAAATCCTTTATATTTTCCCTCATAGTAATGTTTTCTTCTAGTTCCTTAGCAAATATCTCTGGAAAGCCACCTCCTATATAGAGTCCGTCTACTTCCTTAGGTACTTGTTTATCCTTTATAGGACTAAAGGGTAAAAGCTTCACCCCTGCTTCCTCCATTAACTGTAAGTTATCTCCATAATAAAAACTAAAGGCTTTGTCTCTAGGAACTCCTATTTTAAGACTTTTATATTTCATATATATATCTTTAGCAGGATTTTCTACAATCCCTATTTCTTCTACGTCTCCAATTTCCTCTAAGGACTTTAAGTCAATATGCTTTTCTACAAGCTCTACTAAATCATCTATTTTTTTATTTAGCTCTTCTACTTCATCTGCTGGAATTAAACCTAAATGTCTGCTTTTCAGAGAAATATCATCTCTTTTAGGTAGATATCCTAAAGCTTTTATTCCTAGATTTTTTTCCACAACAAGCTTTAACATTTCATAATGCTTTTCACCACATACCTTATTAAATATTACTCCTTTAACCTGTACCTCTTTGTCGTACATCATATAACCCATTATAAGAGCTGCAGCACTTGTAGACATGGCATTTGCTTCAACTACTAATACAACTGGAGTTTTTGTTATTTTTGCTACGTGACTTGTGCTCCCATTGCTATTATCTATTCCAAAACCATCATGCATTCCCATAACACCTTCAATAATGCATATATCCATTCCTTTTTTATTTTTGTTAAACAGATATTTTACTGTGTCACTATCTAATAACCAGCTATCTAAATTATATGAAAGATTTCCTGTAACGAAGCTATGAAAGCTAGGGTCTATATAATCAGGGCCAACTTTGAAAGGTGCTACTTTTTTACCTCTTTTAGTAAGTGCTGCCATTATTCCTAAACTTACTGTTGTTTTCCCGCAGCCACTATGAGTTCCTGCTATCACTACTCTTTTCATCCTATTATCCCCTTTATTATATAAGTAAATAAAATAAATACTGATTGAGATATTTCTATAATAAAGCCTATGGTATCTCCAGTACTTCCGCCGATTTTGTTATTAATATATTTTGTTATGGAAAGAGCAAGAGCAAGTGTAGGTAATAAGGCTATTAAACTAACTGGGTAACCAATTATAAAGCTTAATCCTATGACGAATATCAAAGAAAAAACAACTTCCCTTTGTCTACAATTCTCTATAAACGCTTTCCCCATACCCTGTCCTTCTCGAGCATATTTACTAGCTGCTGCAGACAATATAGCAGCACTACGGCCAACTACAGGAACTA
The DNA here is from genome assembly GCF_900107485.1 of Proteiniborus ethanoligenes. Lineage (NCBI taxonomy): Bacteria > Bacillati > Bacillota > Clostridia > Eubacteriales > Proteiniborus > Proteiniborus ethanoligenes. The sequence goes on along the minus strand of NZ_FNQE01000021.1, from coordinate 2,172 downwards.
TAATAAGTAGGTGTAAATCTATATAATAAGTAAGGACTAGATTCCATATAATTAATAATATTATTCCAAGTACTCCAAAGGTACCTATTCTACTATCTCTCATGATTTCTAGGATTCTACTTTTATCCCTGTTACTAAATATACCATCAAAGGTATCCCCTAAGCCATCTATATGAAGTCCACCAGTTATCCATATGTATATTAACCAAGAGAATAATACTATGACTGGAATGTGTATAATATCTTTTAAGAATACAGGAATGTACATAATAAAGCCTATAATTAAACCTATAATGGGAAAAAGTTTTATTCCCTTAATAAAATCTCTATCTTTATACTCATGGTTGTACTTAATCTGTATTCGTGTAAAATATGTTATCATCAATAATAAACTTTTCATATTAACCTCACTTAATTTTATAAATCCTTCATGGACTTTAGGGTGAAAGCAGTTTTTATCACTTAATCTTCAGAGGTATTCCTGATACTGTAAAATATACTTCATCAGCTTTATCTGCAAGATATTGGTTTACCCTACCAGCAATATCTCTGAATATATTACCTAGTCTATAGGAAGGTACTAATCCCATTCCTACTTCATTAGTAACTATTATAAGCTGTTTCTTATGCTTATAAATCACTTCTTCTAATTCTCTTATATCATTAAATATTCTATTCTCCATATTATCTATTTGAGACATAGAGCACGTATCAAAGTCTATATCATTTTCTAATAATAAATTTGATACCATTAGAGTCATACAATCTAAAAGGACTAAATCGGACTCTAGAAATCCTTCCTCTAATTCAAGACTTGCAAAGCTTTTATATCTTTCAATAGTTGTCCAAGTACTAGGCCTTTGTGATCTATGCTTTTTAATACGCTCTTTCATTCCCTCATCAAAGCCTATAGCAGTAGCTATATATACTACTTTTTCACCAAGCTCCTTAGCCTTAGCTTCCGCTAAACTACTTTTACCGCTTCTCGCTCCACCTGTTATTAATATAAATCTAGACATTTAATCACCTCTCTATCTGCTCTTCCTAAATTGGTATAATATAAGGTGTTTTATCTCCATTTCTTTTGAGAATATCTACTTCAATATCATATACATTAGATATATTCTCTTGTGTAAGAACTTTTTCAGGAGTATCCATGACTTTAATCCTTCCTTTATCTAGAAGGATTAAATAGTCACTATATCTTCCTGCTAGATTTATATCATGAAGAGTCATTATTACTGTTATTTGGTTTTCTACATTAAGCTTTTTGCATAAGTCTAGTATCCCAATTTGGTATTTTATATCTAAATGTGATATGGGCTCATCTAATATGAGTATTTGTGGCTGCTGAGTTAGGGCTCTAGCTATCATAACTCTTTGTCTTTCTCCACCACTTATTTCATTGATGCTCTTGTCCCTAAGCTCCCAAGTACCTGTGCTTAGCATGGCTTCCTTTGCAATCTCTATATCTTTTTTTCCTTCACTCTGAAATCTGCTTAAATAAGGAAACCTTCCCATTAAAACCACATCAAAAACTGAAAATTGAAATTGAATTTCAGAAGTTTGATGGACAACAGCTATTATTTTAGCTAGCTCCTTGTATTTTATATTTGACACATTTTTATTGTTTATTAAAATCTTCCCATTATCTGGCTTAAGAATATTACATATATTTTTTAAAAGTGTAGTTTTACCAGAGCCATTAGGTCCCAGTATACCTACGAAGCTTCCCTTTGGGATTTCAATATCTATGTCTTTAAGAACCTCATCTGTATCGTATTTAAAAGTTAATTTTTCTATGTGTACAGCTGTATTCATAAATATACACCTCGTATAATATGTTTAGACCCAGATTTTCAGGTGTCTAAGCATATTTATTTTTATTTAATTTTAATTACAATGTTTAATCGAGATATCCTAATGCTAAAATAGAATTAAGAATAGTTAGCGAAGGATAATTCTTCCTCACCTTGCAAAACCATTTGGTTATTGCTTAGAGAGCATGCTTCCTGACTTACTCGTCATATTCTGCTTACTTCAGTTGCTGCATCTCTTTGATTAGACCAACAGCAAGGTAGTTTTCAAAGATGAATGCTAATAATGCGAGGTTGCAGTTAGCGGTTAAGATTGGGATATCTCTTTTACTAATTGTTCATCATTATCTCCTAT
>NZ_FNQE01000020.1 GCF_900107485.1 Proteiniborus ethanoligenes | reverse complement strand
TTCTTCTTTGAATGTAGTATTCCTTTTTTCTAGTGCTTGACTCCCTAATGGTCTCATCAAGCATTTCTAGAGCTTCCTTCACTATTTTAACTCCTATTTCATCTAGGGATTTTCCTGTATTTATGATGAAATGAGAAATGTCTTTACTATCTAATATTAGGTCCTCTAAATTATTTTTCATATCCAGGGTGATTTTTTCTACTATTTCGTGTATAATTGTATTCATAAGAATAGCCTCCTCTGTGTTTTGGTGTGTTGCTTTGACACTTCCATCATAACATATGGGGCTATTCTTTTTATATTTTTTCCTACAATTATTTTACACTAAGTATATTTTGAGTTTTCCAATTATTGTTATTTATCTCTAATAATTTTGTTGTACAAGCAAAACTCCTTTCTGGTACTGCTTAATCTCTTGCCAAAAAGGAGTTTTAAACAATATATTAATGTTTTATACTTTCTAATACAGCCTTACTAAACATCTAACCAAAGTTGTATTATCCTGTTTAAGCAATGTTCCCTTCAGGATTATAAGGTGGATCCACAGGTGGTTGCTTTTCTTCTTTAGCAAATGGTATATTCCCAAAAAGCTCCCCAAAAAGATAATCATAAAGCTTGCCCAAGGATTCAGGAATAAGGTTAATGGATATCCTATAGGCTTCCTGCTGACCATTTTGTTCATTAACCACAGTGCTCCAGTCAATCTTTGGCCATGCTGAAAGATCTACAGTGCTTTGTATGCTGCCGCCGCTGGTTAACTCATGCAAATCTTTTACAGCTGCCATATCTATTTCCGTAACCTTGACCATGCCCATGCCGAAGAATTCTTCCAGGTATTTCTGGAATATATCAGACTTATTAAAATCAATCATTTTGAAAATATCTTTTCCTTTACTGTCCTTGCTCCATTTTCCCAAGGTTGTATCAGGTACAATATTCTGCAGCCATTTGCCCAGCGGCTTGCTCAGATTGTCCTGGACTACTTTGTTTTTTAGGGCTTTGTCAAAGAAGTTGCCGGCAATCTTTTTCATACCCATAGCTGTCAAATCTGATGTAGTAGCTGTTATTGCTGAATAAAGATCTGCTTTGCCGTCCTTATCAATATTATCATAGATATTTTTCGCGATTTTCCAGACTAAAAATCCTCCTACTACTACACACGCTTGCTTGAAACTAACTTTTTTTCCTATTTTGTCATCGAAAGCATTGGTAATTAGATTATCAAAAGCTGCGTTAATGTTTTTGCCAACTTCCAATGTATCATAATCAATTTGTTCTCCATAAGCCAGTTGCCCAATAATTTCACCTAGCAAGGTAGCAAAAATATCCTTGGCTGGTGAGAGAATGGCATCCATTTTATTTCCGTGATAGGTGCTGATTAGATAAGAAAAGGCCTGGTCCCCAAACCATTTGAGCCACTCTGCATAGTAAATCATATTATCTAGTTCTGCAGCAATCTTCTCATATTCCGAAGCGTCTTTAGTGTAATAGACAATGGCATCTTGACAGATTCGCTTATTCACAAGACGCAGTTCTGCAGTGGACATTTTTTTACCGTTTTCCCTTAGCATTCGGGCAATTTCCGGGTTGATACCGCCTACTCTGCTGACGATGCGCTTCATCTTGGAAAATTCTTCATCCCAGCCATCCATAGGTCCAGGTCCGCCACCTAAGAGACGTACCGGCAAATCTAGGATATACTCTTGGTCTCCATAACTGCATGAAATAGGCAAGGTCAGATAGTAAGGTTTGCCTTCCTCTTCTACCAGAGCTTCCTGAGGAGCAAACTTATATTCCTTTAGATTACTCGTTATTTCCTCAATGGTGTACTTAAGCCTCTCGGCCAGATGATTAGTACGATCATCAGTCCCTTTTAGTCTAGCAAAGACGGGACTGAATTCCTCTGGTTCCATGACTCGAGCCCGGTATCTTCCACCTTGATCTGCTTCAGGTACAACGAAATCTATCACAAATCCGGTAGGCAGCACATCCCCCCATTCCTCTGTGTTCTCATTGTCAAAGGTTTCTATAAAGGCATAGCCCTTTTCGTCAAACTTCAATTCACGAATGGAAAGTCCTTCTGGATAAAGCTCTACATTTAGATTGTTTTCTGCCAGTTCACTATGATTTTCTGCTCGGATTCCGATAGAAAATGTCTGCTTAACCGCCTGATGAGTTTCAGTCTTGGAGCTGTTGTTTTTTACTTTAAGAATATATTGATTTTCTTCTAATTCTTCTATTTCACAGTTTAGAGGTACATCTTCTACCACTTCCAGTTTCACCGAAGTCGGTTTATCTAGAAAGTCATTGAGAATAAAAGGTGTTTTGTAGGTCTCTCCATCTCCTAAAAGCATAGGTAGTGTCATTGTAAGATATTTACCCTGCTCAAGGAAAGAAATATAAGGCTTGCCAATTAACCGGAAGGTCACATTATTTTGAAAGGAGTCCCCCTCGCCGTTGAATCTAATACTAACAATACCTTCACTTGGATTTTGACCTCCAGGTACCGACTGAGCAGAAACCAAAGCACCCATGTAATTTCCTGCCATGGAATTACCTTCTACTGTTAAGTTCCCTCCAGAAAAAATCTCCAAAGAAGCAGTCAAGTCCGGTCGGTCGATTTCCTTTCCTTCCAAAGTAATCTCTACCATACGGGCATAGACACTTACCGGCTGTTTGTCATAGCGGATTGCATCGCCAAAGCTCTTGCGCAAACACATTTTATACCGGCTTTTCTTTTTACCCTTATTATCGCCTCCATTTCCTCCGCTATCACTTGCTCCTGCTCCAGCTAAGGCTGCACCTGCACCAATGATGACAATTGTAAAAGCTGCGGGGATACTGACATTGGTTTCACCAGCCTCCTTTTCAGCACTGGTGTTAACCAGGCCTGCACTGCCCTTGGGCTTATAGTTTTTAACCTTGATATCCATGGTTTTTTTTGTTTCAAATCTAATGGAATTTTCAGCTCTTGCCATTAAGTCTTTAAAGTCCTGCTCCGCCAAATCAAACAAGCTTCTTGCAGCGTCAATCATTATGTCTTTATCCGCTCCCCTTGCGCTACTAATATCTGAGCCGTAGTTATAACTCAATTCTAGTGCAATATAGCATTCGCCCAAAACCTTATACCTTTCTTCGGTTGATTCAGGGAAGGTGATATTCTCTATTTCATTTCGTTGCAGAATTTCCGACAAATATACCTCAGGAGATCGGGGAATTTCAGTTACCCAGATATAAATGTTGCCTGTACACTGTATCCCAACTTCTTCATCACCAAGATATTCCCTGTATAATCTTGTAATCACTGCAGGATAACCACCAAAAGTTATTTCTTCAGCAGTTATTTCATCACACTCAGAATTGTTTAGTTGTAATCTTCCTATATTATATTTGAGATACTGCATCGGATTTCCCAAAACTTCATGATATTGCGCCTGCATATTAGGAGCATGTAGACCTGTTCTTCTCCAAAAGGAATATTCATCCACATTATTGACACCCTCATCTGCTTTAGAATAGCCTGTTTCATATGTAGGAAGTCCTGTGACAGTGCTCTCATATAAATCCTGCTGTAGCAAAACAGCATCGCTTAGACTTGCATAACCTTTAGACCAATCTGGAGCCCATATTTGAACCGCCTGCACAGCAGTTGCAACAGAGGAGTCTTCTGACGAAATGTGAAATGTGTTGCCTTTAGACTGAAATAATTCTTCTCCCTTATATTCTACTGCCTCCATGTTATACACTAGGTTTGGGTCTGTATAAGAGTATCCTTTTTCGCTTGCCTGTGCTATCAAAGGAGATATTATCCCGCAACAAACAGCAATAGTCAAAACAGTAGCAAAATATGTTTTTCTTCTTATTTTCATTCTGCCATTACCCCCTTTTTGTTTCTACCTGTAATTACCAGAATACTACCGACTACAAGTAGTAATATTCCAAGCAAATAGCCGTTTCGTCCTCCAGGCAGAAGGCTCACCACCGCAAACAAAGCAAATCCTAGGGTCCATCCTCCCATGATGGTTGTTATGGTGACATCCTTTGCTTTAGGCAATAGACCCATGATGAGACGTCGCAAAAAACCATTTTGCGTCAGTGCCTTCACCGAAAGTGCAAAGCCTGCGATACAGACCATGGTATTCTGTAGGTTAGTAGAAACCATCATATTGCAGACTATAAGAACTGCTCCAGACCCTAGCAACAGCGGCACAGCTTTTCCTTTTCCACTCTTAAGGATACTACCCAGTTGTCCAAGGCCACTTTTCAGGACAGTCAACATACCTTTATGAACAATAATTTGTGCCAGTAGCGCCGCCACAAGACCTTTTCCTATAGTACCGCCAATGAGGTTTCCCTGGGCAGCCGTCAGCCACGAAAGCAATCGGAGTGGAAGTGGAAAGATTCCCAAGGCAGCTAATAAATTTACCAACAGCCAAATGATCGTCAGTGCAATAACCAAAGTTATCCTTTTTTTATCCCCCAGCGTTCGTTTAAAGCCACCCATCAGTCCGCCCAATCCACTTTTTAGCACAGAAAATAGCCCATCCCCATCGAAATCTGTCGGAAAGGGGGCAAGCTCCAGCGGTAACCCAATCTCCCCTGCTAACTCATAGGCTGGAACTGTATCAGAAAAGATCTTTTCAGCGTAATGATTGGCCTTATTATTAGATTCTTCTTTAATTTTTTCAGTAGCTTTTGACATAAGAAAATCTTTATGTGGCATAATATCATTTGGTGATGCTTTAGCTTCAGCAGATATAGAAAAAACTGCAGCACCGCACTTATGGCAAAATTTTGTCCCTGCTTCTAATTCCTTACCACAGCTTGTGCAAAATTTACTCATAGTATCACTCCTTTATTTATTCATTGCTATTTCGCATTACCAACCACTAATTTTTGCTGTAACCCCAGTTTCATGCCATAGCCTTTGTTTTAAATCCATCACCTCCTGCCTATCAGACATACCATGCAACAATTCCACCTTCATGATTTCTGCTTCATTACCGAAGGCTAGATAAATCCTTACTCGATCAATCTCAATAGTCCTCAGCTTTACTCCACCTAAACCATTACAACCCCATTTGTAAATTTTACTACCTATTAGGATTCCAAAGGTTGATACTACAATTTCATCTTCATCTATTTCTCCCTCACTGCCAGATATGGAAATGACAGCTGAAGATACTACAAGGATGCGGTTATCCCAGATAAGGCTTGCATCATAAAGCAAACAGCTATGCCTTACCAGAAGCATGAGCAGAGCTATACTTGTGGCTCCAAATACGAATACCATATCCATCATAAAATTAAAGGCCAATAAGGCAGTCAAAAAAACACTAATTGCAAATAACACTGCATAACAATTACGTCTTTTCTGGATCGCCTTCATATGCATCATGCCTCCCTCATAATACAGTCTCCTTCATAATACAATTTAGTTAAAAACAGGAGATAAGTCATCAACCTAAAGTATGAATTTTTATAAAAAAGCCTCTCATACTAAAGTATGAGAGGCTTTTTTATGTATTTGTTAGGCTTTTCAGTTATGAACTAGATTGATTTTTAAGCAAAGTGCTAATAAGCTCAGCACGACTGCTGACATCATATTTTGAATATATATTTCTTGCATGGGTTTTAACAGTGCTTTCGCTGATGAACAGCGTCTCCGCAATCTCACGGTTGGACTTTCCAAATAAAATATGCTGGAGCACTTCCTGTTCTCTAGTGGTCAATTCTTCAAGAGTTTTTGTCTGCCGAATAATATCTGTCTGTTGCATCTGGCTCATACGGTCATAGGCCATAAGATAGGCATGATTCTTCAGCAGCATAACGAGCTGTCGATTTAAGGGAGGCAGCATCACTAATGTTATGCATACAATGGTGAGAGCAATGACTGCCACCTCTGCTCCGGAAAGTTGAATGGATGTTACCACCATTCCAACAACACCACCAAAAAGAACACCAAACACATTTGCTGATAGTCCAATGCCGAATACTTTAGCAGGATTTTGTGTATAATCAAGCATCTCCCCGATAATACTCCACCAAAACAAATCAAAAATACCACATGCGCTGAGCATCAAGGTATCCACTACAATATAATCATAAGCCTTCCGCTCCAATAACATGAAACTGATGAACGCTCCCATAATCATTGCCATTCCAGCATACAAAATTCTTGAACGCTTGACCCCCGCCGGCAAGTTTCGCATAACAACAAGGGCAAAAATATAAGGCACTGCCCAATACCAGCTTGCCAATCTGGTAAGATGCTCGAAGGCTGGGTTTATGGCCTGATACATAAGACCAGAATTAATAGTTATAACAAAAACAAACAGGCATAGCAGCATTAGTGGCTTTTTTATGTCTCCATAAAGCTTACTATCTGTTTCATCCTGTTGTATTTTCTTTGTGTCAGTTGGCAGAATCCAAATAAATGCCATGCCTGCCACAAGGCAGAGCATAGAGAGAGCAAGTCCAATAATAGTTGAAAGATTCATAGCGATTACATTAATTATAATCATAATAATGTTAGAATAAATCAACACATCCGCACAGGACTTTATACGTTGGTTCTTAGGTGTAAAGGCTTTAAGAAAATATCCCCACGATGCCACTGCACACCCCCCTGCGTATCCGCTGACAATCAATCCCACTACCCATAGGGTAGATGGGATATAAAAGAACGGTACAGTTGCAATCAAGCATATACCCATGCTGATAATCATCATTTTTTTTGCAGTTATTGAAGATTTTACAGCATAGCCACAGGAAAACAATCCTAAAAAATGCGCAACAATGGCAGACAGTATGTAAGCAGAGTCATTAACATCATAATAAGCTAGTATATTATAGAGAACTTGTCCCTCAAAAAGAAAGGATAAAAGATAAGCAAAAAGCAAAGAAAACCCAGCAATAGATAGAGTGCGCTCGTTTATTACTTTGAGTTTGCTCATTCCACCACCTCCCGCTGGAAAATCCATTTGTCACTATTTATTATCTCAGACAAAAGGACCACCTCATTTTCACATTCATTTTTCAAAATCATATTTATTAGCCTTGTATTGTATAATTATACCATAGTCAAATCGAAATAGTAATTGTATTTGTTGACTTATGTTGCATTGTATAGTTTTGTATAGCCTGTTTCAGAACATTATAATGAGTTCCTTATAAAAAAAGGAGATCTCCCAAAGTCTTTTTCTATAAAGCTTTGGGAGATATTATATACCTTCAATATTATTTTGATTGGTCTTTGTTTTTAATAGATGCCTGTACAGTATATCTATCCTCCTACAATTATATTTTATCCAGTCTCCAATCTTCTGTTCATTAATAACCTTTTCCTTGCATTCTATTATCTAATAAAATAGATGCCGCTAGTGTACTTTGGGCTGACTTTGGACTGTAATGCTGACTCAAGAATCTAGAGTTACTATTGGGTCCTGCTTTCCCCATTTTCATAAATTTTCCTTCATGATAAAAAGTATATATACCCACCATCCGAGGTGGAAGATTTTTAGGCTGGTGTGACATTCCTCTATCTATTATCTCATATTTCCCTTTATCAATAGGTTTACCCAAGACACTTGATGCCTCACGAATGACTTTATCAAAGCCGTTTCCAAAATCTACCACCATCCTCTCCTCACGTGATTGTTATCCTGTTCAACGCTTATTACTGCTTTAAATGCCCAAGTATATTTTGAATCCCTAATTTCTATGCTCTTTTCTCTCTTTACTTCATATTTCTCGTTCAGATAAAAACCGAACAAGTCACCAGTTTCAATGTCTGAGAGATTTAAAAGCCATTCAAATTCAGTATTCTCTTCTACTATAACTTTACCAACAAGCTGAAAAATATCTAGCACTAATGTACTAGATATTTTGATTTTTGTATAGTTTAATCGTTATTTAATTTGTAGGTGGCACATAAACTGGAATGTCTTTGAATAAATCTTCCATAGTTTCCATGTATGATTTCCCATCGTTGAAAGTTTCCTGCATTTTCAAGTTTGGATTAACTACTTTTTGCATTATTTCCTTTAAATATTCACCCGAACCATAGTAAAATGTCTTTTCATGTTCAGCTATTAACATAGGAAGTACTATTGTATCTGTTAATGCTTGTTTTTCTAAATAAGGTTTGCCATCTTTAAGTATTACCTTGTATTCTCTATCTAATGAACCATCACTTACCGTATCATTATTGATACTTACTACTTTACCACTGTAAGTATCAAGATATATTCCACCGCTTGCTGTAAAATCAAGTGCCCACTTAGTTGGCTTATAGACTGTTTTGTGTTCTGAAATACTGCTATTTACCTTAAGTCTGACTTCATTACTAGCCCCATAGTATCTATCTTTTATGATAGGATTACCATTTCGGAGATCATATCCATAATAAACTGGTGCTCCGTCTGAGTCACTCCCCATAATATGATAATCAAGGTTATGTTTATACGCTGTTTCTTCTGTATAATATCTACCTAATAAGATTGAACCTGTTTCTGGTTCCCATACATACTCCCAGTTACCAAGATAGGCTAGGTGTTCAATTGGTAGATAGTAAGCTCCGTTTTCCATGAATGGCTTATCTTTTCCAAAATCAAGGTATCCCTTTCCTTCAATATAAAAGTTATATGGATAATCCATCTTTGTTTGACTAAAGGTGTATGGTGGATTCGTTGAAAGTTTATATTCATTCCTAGCAAATGGTCTTGTATTTATTGTTATTTTATCTCCATTCACATAGTCCCATGTAGTCTCAAATCCAGTTAAGTTGCTTAAATGTGGCAGTGTCATATATCCATTACCGTTGATAATACTTATTCCGAATGCTTCTTCACCATCAAGATACAAAGGATGATATTTATTAATATCCATTTGACCTATTTCAGGACTGTTTGTTACCTGTAGTTCTCCACCAACTTCTGTATATGGTGTTTCTGTAAGTATCTCTACAGACTTTTTACTAGTATTCCATACAACATTAAATTGATTTTCAGTTCCGTTGATTGCTTTTGCAACGTCTCTTATTTTATAATATTTAGTGTTTTCAATCTTATAAATCTCAAATTGTACAGGTTTATCATTTACGTATATCGTTACTAACTTTTTAATAGCTTTTTCTTGAGGTGCCCTATAAGCTACATTATCTGTTCCTGGAATTGGTGCCGCAAAAGCCACAGTAACAGTTGATAAAATAAATGTAAATATCAAAACTATTGAGAGTAATTTTCTCATATTTTTTTGCCTCCTAAGGTTTTTTTCAAGCCTTCTTATTTATTGTATTGTCATTTTTTATTGTTTATTTATTTCGCTTGCTTATTATTCTATTATAAGAGGTAATATCTTCCTTTGTCCAGTACTTTAATATTTCCTTCCACTTTTCCCCCTGCATTTCTACTATATCAAATGAAAAATTAAACCCTATCCTCTGCTTTATTGCTTTGGATATGTACCATGATACCGTTTTTTAATAAAAAACAAGGTGCTACTTCTCAAAATACTAAGAGATAGCACCTTTGATTTTTTCTAATCTAAAACGCTAAAGCCATTGATATATAAGGTTTTTCTACTTCTGTCCAGCCTCTGCTGAGCTGCCTTTTGATTGGACTTTTTCGTTCACTGCCGCCTGGGCTGCTGCTAGCATAAAGGACCTATCTATATTTTTACCTATTATGGAACACCTTTACTCCTAGTAATTAGGATTTTCTTTCTTTACGTCCAATAACTCGTTTATATCTTTAATTAACCCGGGTAAAAAGTCAACTATGACATCCCAAACTATATTTAACTGTATACCCTCGTAATCATGGACAATTCTATTTCTCATACCTCTTATCTTATACCAAGGAATATGGCTGTTTCTATTTAAAAATTCAGGCTCAATCCGAGTCACCAGTTCACCAATTTGACTAAGATTAAAAACACAAGCCGAAATTGTTTTGGGGTCACTAGAAAATTCTTCCAAAACCATACCTTCCTTGAATTGAATTGCTTGTTCTGCGTATATTTTTATTTTATTAAGAATAATCCTTTCACGCTCTTTCATAAATAATTATCCCCGTTTCTTTTATTTCATTTTGTACACGACTTCCTTCAATAATTTGTGATGCCTCAATTAAGTCCACCGGAATATCTAGGACCTCTACAATATTATCTAACACCCCATAAAAATCAATACCCCGAATCTTACCCTTACTATCGATTAGTATATCAATATCACTCAGGTGTGTTGGATTTCCCCTTGCATAAGAGCCAAAAAGTATTGCTTTTTCTATAGGATGCTTACTAAACACTGGTAGTAACTTCCTTCTTATCTCATTTTTAGTATAGATTTTCCCCATAAGATATCTCCTTTCAATACTTTATTCGCCAAACAAAACTTAGGATTATTGTAATTATTATACTATGGAACCAACCAATGAACAGGATAGGTTTAGCAACCTATACCTTCTTTCCAAAGGTTCATTTATTACGCCACAATTAATTATCACTTTGTTTCAAGTTCATTAAAATTACCTTTTTTCTTATGATATATTACTTGGGTATTAGTTTTTATAAATTTATACAGCCTTATGACGTTTAATATAAATGTTGCGAAGTAATTTCATCACTCATATATTGCAAACGAAACGAATATTTTTTATTCTTTTAAACACTTTAAAAAATATAATGTTAAATCATCATCATTTACACATTTTGTATACGGTACTAATTGCTTTCCGTTATACCAAACTCCTGTCCCATCTGGAATATATCCTCGTTTTACATACATTCTCTGAGCAGAACCATATCCATTATGAAGACCCACTGAAAGAGAAACATAATCACTTTTCTCCTTTGCGAGATTCTCTGAAACATCCATAATCCTGCTGCCGATACCTCTCTTTTGGTATTTGATAAGAACATTAAAGTCAACAATTTCAGGTATGTTCTTATCTGCAAAAGGTCCAACTTTAGCATATGGAAGTAATGTAACATAGCCAGCAACATCACTACCTATTTCTGCAATAACAACTAATTTTTCTTTGTTTTCTTGCTGATTGTAATATTCACTAAATAATTCGTTTGATTTATGCCAGCCTTGTTCTACGAAACCATCAACAAGTTTTTTTATGTCACTTTTCATCATTGAGCGTAAAGCCAAATTATCATTATTATAATAAATCATCTTAATCCCCCTTGAAACTTAGAATTAAATCACTGAGCGTTACTACGCAATATACTACTTAGCTTCATTATACCATAATCATCCATAAATTAATCTACAAATAGAAAGGGTACAGTTAATTTTTATAGTAACTGTACCCTAAGTCTTAATATTCTGATGTTTATATTGCTGCTAGACTAGCTATATTTTTAACTATATATCTGATTTTCTGTATATACGTCTATCATTTTTTGTAGGACGTCTAATATTAACGTGGATTTTTTAATGCGGCCTGAGCTGCTGCTATCAAAATAGACCAATCGTCATTTTTGCACATTATGGAACACTTTTTAACATAAATTCTATAATTATTCTGGCTAACTACGCACTATATATTGTATCTCTTGCAAATCAAACTTTCTGCCTATATAAATTTATATTATCACACATTATTTTTCTATTAGAACTTCTTATTTCTTGACTTGTAAAATCATGATATAAAAAGGAATAGTTACTTGTAGCTTTTATTCTTAGCTGCTTTCTTTATGTCATTGCTATTGATTATGGGTCTTATTCTTTCTCTTATTCTCTCGTGTATAAACTCTTCTTCAAATCCAAGCTCAATAAGTAAATAGAACTCTAGTATATTTCGTAGAATATGATAGGCATTTACCAGATCCACATCTTTAAGTGCTTTGTTTTCCAATCTTTGATTATAGTGAGTATAATAATTCCTCGTGCTAGCAATTATTTGGGGAAAGTCCATTAATTTAAAATCCCCTGTATAAAATGCAAATCTAAAGTTTGCTAATAATAGGTCAGCTAAACGACTTTTTAATATAACCTGCTTATAACTACCGTCTAATAAAAAAACCTTATCGTTTTCTTTAAAAGCTTTTGGCCTTATTTCAAGTAAATCATTTACTCTTTTTTTAAAGTCACTAAGAGAATAAGCAATTCTACGGGAATGATATGTTTCTAATGCTTGTACCATATTCAAAAAATGTCGATTAACTGATAAATTTTGATTATATAAACTATCAATATATAGTTCTATTATAGGTTCCATAATACTAGCTATTTCTTGCCATTTTGAAAAATTGGCTTGTTTGAGTTCGCTTAAATCAAATAAATAATCATGTTTTAATATTCTGTTAGAAAGACCTTCTTTATCAATATCTTGTTTAAATGTATGAATAACTTTTAATGGTCGATTATATTTATTTCCATCCCCAAATTCATTATATATTTCAGGCGATTCTACAATAATAGAATCAAAACTTAGTGGACTACCTATAGCTATTTCAATTAACCTTTTCATTTGGTTGGCTATTTTCATAAACCAATCTAATGATTGTACTAATTCAGCTTCAATTACAAGATATGGTATTTGCTTTAAATGGATATTCTCTTCCATAAGTTGATAGGGAATACTAAATGTCAAGCAGTAGAGTAGCCTGTATTCTTTACTTGCATGTAGTTCAATAGGTTCAGTAGCTTTTAAACCTATAAGTGTATCTTCGTCTTCTAAATCGGGTATTACATAATTTGAGATATTTCCCCATTGAATTATTCCTGGTATACTAATTTCCATTTTCTTGAATTTAATATCTTTCTCATCATTAAAAGTAATGCCATCAAGCATAAATCTTGCTTGATATCCAAATATATCTTCAGAACCTAATCTACTCTTGGTACTTATTCTTAGACAATCGACAAGAGTAATTTTAGCTCCATTTGTAGTAGTCCCAGTGATAAATGCAATCTCAAGTGGAAGTTCTAAAAAACTTAGCATAGGACCTATGTTAGGTATACGAATATAAAGTATTATTCCACCCTTATCTTTATTCAAATACAAATCCCCAATATATTCTTTCTCTGAATTTTCTATCTTCCAAAATCCTGTTGCAGATAGATTTAACTCCATTTTATCACTACTCCTATATTTTTTATTATTATTCCGATTATGCAGATATACAAATAAAATTATCTGTTCCGTAAGATACAAGATAATTTGCTAATCACTTTACTAAAAAAGCCAGTTTCTTTTGATACTTGTTCCATAGATGCAACCCCATACTTATGATCATTATCACTTAGTATATCCTTTTTTATAACCTCTTTTATTACCCTTGGTTGAATTTGCTGATCTCGTTCAGTAGCTTCCTGATACGAAGTTATATCCTTTAAGCTAGATGATTTAATTAAATCCACATTAACAATATTATGTTCCTTATTTTCTAAAGTGCTATCTTTCTTTATAAATTCTCGTCTGTTCATTTTTTTATTATTGAATCTTTCAATCAATTCTTCATCATTGATTTTAACTATATTTAAATCACTCAATATATTCAAGTAATATTGATCTGTTGGTTCATAGTAACTTATTCTGCCAAATGCAATAATCATATCATCTTTATTTATACCTGCTTGATTACGTTTGGATGGGTAATTAAATGAAGTAGTGATAGTGTTACCTTCAGTTTCATAAGAATTGATGTATATCTTTCCGTTACTAACTCTGACGCTATCAACAACATAAATAACAAACCGTTCTTTGTAATGCAAATTTTTATTAAGCTCATCAACTGGGATTACAACTTCATTTATTCCCAACTCTTCATTGCCCATTTTATATTTAAATTTGATCTTTCCGAGGTCATCAATTGAATTTTTTTCAATAAGCATTTTCATTTGATATACTGTTCTAACTATATCTCTTAACACCTTTTTGTAGGTTTTGTATCTATTATATTTTTCCATATCATTATTTGTGGCATTATCTTCAGGTTCTTGAGTAATACTTATATTACTAAGACCCTTTCTCATTTTAGCTAGGCTATTTATATCAATTACTATTTCGATTTCGCCCTCATCACCCTTTACTGTTTCAATGAGCAGTCTACCTTCCCATTCAGCATTGAAATATTCAACTGCTCTACGGCCACAATTATGTCCACCTCTCTTTGGCAATGCTCTAAAAAACTTGTTTTCTACTCCAGTTACCTCTAAAGATGGGTTGCAAAATGGGCAAAATATTTCTCCGTTTTTATGTATAGTTTTATTATATTCCGTAATTTTTATATATCCATCTTTATATCTCGCAATTGTTAGAGTATTCAATTGTGTCTCCCCCCAATAAATTTGATTTCTTTCATCCATTCTAACTATAATAAATTATACTAACCGTAAATGATTTCTTACTTTGTTATATAAGAAAAGCAATTTACATAAATTATATCATGATAATCCACTTTCTGGAACGAGAACTTTAAGAAACCCGAATATCCGTTCTATAGTAGCAATTTATTTTTACCCAAGTTATATTATAAAATGCGCATCACCAAGTAAAAAGAGTATTATCCCTTATACCTATCCAGAGATAATACCCTTAGTTTATTTTTTTATTATACTTTAATATATAATGCTTTTTTCTATGACTAACCGATGTTAATCCCGATTTTGTAGTATATTTTTGTATTACACCTGAATTGGATCACACTCTGTTATCTTATACCACCGCTAGTCTAGCAATAGTTTTAGTTATACGTCTAGGTTTATGTGTATACCTCTCCAATTAAATCAGAGGACATTGTCAATTACTGAGGATGACGTAATACTGCCTGGGCGACTGCAATCAAAATAGACCAATCGTCATTTTTGCACATTATGGAACACTTCTTGTACTATAAATTATATAGCCATTCTAAGTTGCTACATAAAATATAAAAAATGTACAGCTAGTAAACTTACATAATAACTCTATATACTTTATATTACTTGATGCATTTATTTTAATAATGTTTTTGATATTCAGGTTGCCAAAGCAACTTACCATCAGGAGAATATATATGTTCATCCTCAAACCATGGTTCTCTTTGTCTATTAGAACCACCTATCCAAGTATCTATAGTATAATGATGTTCTAGCCCTATACTATCAGTTGCTATTACTATCATGGTAGATACTTCACCCTCACCTAAAGGTATCTTCTTACTTATTTCATAATCAGAATTAAATACATCATTTGGTATTATTTCTTCAGAGATTATGTCTTCATCAACTTTAATAACTAATCTAATTTTAGTAAACTTAATATATTCATTTGATTCTTTAATCTCCATACTTAGGTTTCCACTCCTAGAATAGGTGTCACCACTATAGCTTGCTTGTCCAAGGAGTCGTGGAAACATATTTGGAAAAATCTTATTTTTAATATCATGAATACCAATTTGTTCAGCATCCATAGTTTTCTTAACACCATTTTCATCAATTACAATTATAGGTAATGCATCAGAAAAAATACTTCGGTCTACCGTAGTTGTAAAACTAGTGCCCATCTTATCCATTGAGAACAACTCACCATTAAAATCAAGACTTACTGTTGTGTTTGCACTTACTTCTTTAGGAGTAAGTGTAAAAGTAATAGGCACCGTGAGATTATCGCTATTTACAGATCCTACCTCAGTAGTACTAATTTCGATAAGGCTTTCTTTTTTATTTAACATATCATCAACATTTGAGTAGATAGCATTCATATCATTTCTAATTTCATCACTTAAATTGTTCATTTGACTTTTTGTATATTCCGTTTGACTTTCCAGTCTATTAATCTTTAATAGTAAGATAAATTGAGATATTATAAGTGCCCCAATTAATACATATAATCCATTCTTCTTCAAATAAATACCTCCTCCTGATACTTAATATAAATAATGTTGAATAATTTAATTAGTTTGTATCTTTTTCAATTACAATATATGCCTGTCCTGAGATTATACTGTCCCCTACAGCACAAGCAGAAATATGTTTAACTTTCCAGCCTTCTTCCAAGTGCTTATTTACAATATCCAATCCATCATCTTCTTTTGAGCCTAACGCTTTAATGTTACTTCTAACCCATATTATCTTTTCCATTATTATACTCTCCTTTAACATTAATTAACTTCGTATAAATATACTAATGTTCATTATAACATATCTTTATATACTTTTGTTTTTTAGTATATTGCCCAAACTACTACCAACTTCCACTTGATTAACTAATAAAACAAGGGTATTACCTCTTAAACTACTAAGAGATAATACCCTTGTTTTATTTTACACCCACCGTTAGTCTAGCAATAGTTTTAGTTATACGTCTAGGTTTATGTGTATACGTCTCCAATTAAAAAATAGAACGTATTATTTAATGTGCAGAACGTAATGCCGCTTGTGCAGCGGCTAATTTTGCTATTGGTACTCTGAATGGTGAGCACGACACATAATCAAGACCAATCTCATGGCAAAATTCTACAGAATTTGGTTCTCCACCATGTTCTCCACAGATACCAAGCTTAATATGGGGTCTGGTGGCTTTTCCAAGTTCTACAGCAATCTTCATAAGTTTCCCTACTCCTGCTCTATCTATTACTTCAAAAGGACTATTTTTAAATATACCCTTTCTTTCGTAATCGTCTAAGAATTTCCCTGAATCGTCTCTTGAGAACCCAAAGCCCATTTGAGTAAGGTCATTTGTACCAAAGCTGAAAAATTCTGCTTCCTTAGCTATTTCATCAGCTGTAATAGCTGCCCTTGGTACCTCAATCATAGTACCTATCATATAGTTAACCTTATTATTTCTTTCATTGAATACTAGATTTATTTCTTCCAATATTTCATTCTTTACATATTTTAGCTCCTCGATATCACCAATTAATGGTATCATAATCTCAGGATATATGCCTTCATTTCCCTTTTCTTTAATATCAATGGCAGCCTCTATGATTGCTCTAACCTGCATTCTATAGATTTCAGGATAAGTCACTGCTAATCTACAGCCTCTATGACCTAGCATTGGGTTAAACTCTGCTAGTCCCTCCACTCTGTCCTTTAACTCTTCAAAGCCTATATTCAATACATCTGCAAGCTCTTTAATATCTTCGTCCTTGTTAGGCAAAAACTCATGAAGTGGTGGATCTAACAATCTTACAGTAACTGGTCTCTCACCCATTACCTCATATATATCAAAAAAGTCTTTTCTTTGTACAGGTAATAGTTCGTCTAAAGCAGTTTTTCTCTCCTCAAGAGTATTTGCTACTATCATTTTTCTAACAGATAAAATTCTACTTTCTTCAAAGAACATATGCTCAGTTCTACACAAGCCAATACCTTCTGCTCCAAATTTAAGAGCTTGAGCTGCATCCTTCGGAGCATCAGCATTTGTTCTAACCTTCAATGTTCTGATTTCATCTACCCAGCCCATAAATGTACCAAAGCTTCCACTTAAGGTTGGTTGAACCTTCTCTATCTCTCCAAGATATACTATTCCCGTACTTCCGTCTAATGATATATAGTCTCCCTCTTTTAATGTTAAATCCTTTATTCTAATAGTTTTACTTTCTTCATTTACTCTTATTTCACTACAGCCAGCAACACAGCATTTGCCCATGCCTCTCGCAACAACTGCCGCATGTGAAGTCATTCCTCCACGTGATGTTAGTATACCCTCTGCTGCAACCATGCCCTCGATATCTTCTGGAGATGTTTCCTGTCTAACTAATATGCTTTTTTCTCCTCTCTCTTTAGCTAAAACAACGTCTTCAGCATTAAAATATATCTTTCCAGAAGCCGCACCTGGAGATGCTGCAAGTCCTTTAGCTAAAACCTGTGTTGATTTCAAGCTTTTCGCCTCAAAAGTTGGGTGAAGCAGCTGATTAAGCTGATTTGGTTCTACCCTAAGTATAGCCTCTTCTTTAGTAATGACATTTTCATTCACAAGGTCAACAGCTATTTTTATTGCTGCTTGTGCAGTTCTTTTACCATTCCTAGTCTGGAGCATATATAGCTTCCCGTTTTCAATAGTGAATTCAATATCCTGCATATCCTTGTAATGCTTCTCTAGTATATGGGTAATTTTAACAAACTCTTCATAAACCTTTGGCATAGTATTCTTTAATTCAGATATTTCATTAGGAGTTCTAATTCCTGCAACAACATCCTCACCTTGTGCATTTATTAAGTATTCACCAAATAAATGATTTTCTCCTGTAGCAGGATTTCTAGTAAATGCAACTCCCGTTCCTGATGTCTCACCCATGTTTCCAAACACCATTGATTGAATATTTACTGCTGTTCCAAGGTCATGTGGTATATTGTTTAGTTTTCTATAAACAATAGCTCTAGGATTATTCCAGGATAGAAATACAGATTTTATAGCAAGTTCTAATTGCTTCATTGGCTCTTGTGGAAATTCTTCATTTTTCTCTTCAAAATATACAGATTTATATTTCTCTACTAACAGCTTTAAATCATCAGCATCTAGTTCAGTATCTAGTTCTACTCCTTTTTCTTCTTTCATTGCTTCAAGTAAAGATTCAAACCTTACCTTTGGGATTTCCATTGCCACATCCGAAAACATTTGAATAAATCTTCTATAGCTGTCATAAGCAAATCTTTCGTTTCCAGTAGACTTTGCTAAGCCCTTTACGGATATATCATTTAGTCCAAGATTAAGTATTGTATCCATCATGCCTGGCATGGAAAATACAGAACCCGATCGAACTGATACCAAAAGAGGGTTATTTTCATCTGAAAAGCGTTTACCAAGATTTTCTTCTAGCTCTTTTAAATGCTCATGTACCTCTGAAAGCAAATCTTCCCAAAGGTTTTTTCCCTCATCATAAAAACGAGTGCATGCAGCAGTTGTAATTGTAAATCCTGGAGGTACTGGCAGACCTATATTTGTCATCTCAGCTAAATTTGCACCCTTACCTCCTAATAAGCCCTTCATTTCTTTTGTACCTTCATTAAAACTATATACATATTTATTGTTCATCCGTATTTCCCTCCTAATATTTCACATTTATTGTTTGAATATTATTCCATTCTTCTTTAATAGTGATAAAACTATTTCTGCAGTTTCTTCAATAGCCTTATTAGCCACATTTATAACTGGACATCCTATTTTTTTCATAATTCGCTCTGCATAATCTAGCTCTTGGAGTATCCTTTCAAGGCTTGCATAATTTGAACCACTAGGTAAACCTAATGCTTTCAGTCTCTCTTCTCTAATTTCATTTAGCTTTTCAGGAGAATTTGTAAGCCCTATTATTTTTTTTGCTGGTATTTGGTATATTTCTTTTGGAGGCTCTACTTCTATAACTAATGGAATATTTGCTACCTTTATATTTTTATTTGCTAAATACATTGACAAGGGTGTTTTTGATGTTCTAGATATTCCTATCAATACAAGATCTGCATTTGCAAGACCTCTTGGATCTTTACCATCATCATATTTTACAGCAAATTCAATAGCAGCTACTCTTTTAAAGTATGCCTCATCTAGCCTTCTAATAATCCCTGGTTCTCGTGAAGGTTCGTTGTTTAATTTCATACTTAAAGCATCTATAATTGGGCTTATTAAATCATAAGCTAAAAGACCTGTTTGCATAGAATATTCTTTAATATATTCAGCTAATTCCTTATCTACCAAGGTGTAGATAAGTATTGAATTTTCTTGACTAGAAGCTTCATCAAGTATCTCTTTTAATCTTTCCTTCTCATGAATATATGGGTATCTTTTTATCTCATAATTTTCCGCCTTAAATTGCGATATTGCTGCTCTGGCAACTAATGCTCCTGTTTCTCCTAATGAATCAGATACAATATACATCTGCAATCCTTCCAAGCCTATGCCCCCTTCATTAATGTTATACTATATTTTATATAGTATGTCATACTTCTTTTCATGTCAATATAAAATTGTAATAAATACTCAAGAAAAATGTTTATTGCTTTCATTATATTATTCCAAACCTCTAAAATAGTTGTGCTATTTTGGGTTTTCTAACCACAAAAAAGCTAACAGAGATTTATATAAAAATCTAGTTAGCTTTATTAGGATACTAATCTATATTGAGGATTCCATATAGATTTATAGTTTATAGTCTCACAATTATATATTTATTCTTGTGCTTAATTACATCAATATTTCCATATATATTCATAAATACTTCACAAAGAAAGTCCTTATCTACTCCTTTTGTTTTAAATTGGGTAAAAAGCTTTCCTTGCTCCAAAATAATAATCCTATCACAATAGCTAAGTGCAAAATTAGGGTCATGCAAGGTAATTATTCCTCCTCGCTTTTCTTTTGTTACTACTTCTTTGATTTTGCTAAGAACCATATGCTTATTTTTAAAATCTAAAGCACTATCCGGTTCATCAAACAACATTATCTCTGCATTTTGCATTAAACTTCTAGATATGATTATCAATTGTTTTTGGCCTTCACTTAAATGTAAGAAATTTTCATTTAAATAATATTCCATTCCAACTAGCTTTAGCATTTCATAGGCTAGTGCTCTATGGGCTTTTGTAGGAGAATCAAATACTCCCAAGTATGGAGTTATGCCCATTAAAACCACATCTATTACTTGGGTATCGTATATAATACTATTTCTTTGAGGCATATAGCTAATATGTTTTGCTCTTTCTTTTTCCTGTAGTTCGTATATATCTCTTCCATTAACAATACATTTCCCATCTATTGGCTTTAACAGACCACTAATAACTTTTAATAATGTGGTCTTGCCTGCTCCATTTAGCCCTAAAAGAGCTGTTAATTCTCCTTCTCTCATGGAAAAGTTTATATCATTTATTATTACACTATTACCATAGCCCGCTTTTATATTCTCAACTTGTAATATATCCATATTTCCTCCTATTTTAAACGGCCCATTAAATAGGCTAAAAATGGAGCTCCAATAAATGTAGTGAGTATGCTAATTGGTAGCTCACTGCTAGCTAAGCTCCTTGCTAAACAATCAGCTATAAGCAAAATTGTAGCACCTATAATGCCACTTAAAACTGTAGTTTTAAAATCATTTCTCCTTGTCAGCATTCTTCCTATATGGGGACCTATAAGTCCAATAAAAGTAATAAGTCCAGTAACACAAACTATACTAGCCACCACTAGTGTAGCTGATATAACAACAATTACCCTTACAAGTCCTACTCTTACTCCTAAGCTTTTGCCCTCTTCGTCACTTAAAGACAGTACATTTATCTGCCATCTCATAAGTATAAGCCCCATGATTCCTATAATAAAAAAAGGAAGTATGGATATTAGCTTATGGCTGGTTATACCAGCAAAGCTGCCCATGGACCAAAAGTCTATTGCAGCTAATTGTCTCTCTGGATCAGCAAAAAACTTTAAGAGCATAATCATGCCTTGAGCCATAGAACCTATTACAATCCCAGCTAAAACAAAGGTAGTGATACCCTTGTCTTTAGAAACTCTTGTTAGGGCTAGTGCAATAAATACAGCACTAATGCCTCCTAAAAATGCAAATACTGCTATTGATAAGGTTCCTCCAGCAAAAAAAGAAATAGAAATAGCTGCTCCTAAATTTGCACCAGAAGATACCCCTATTATATCAGGAGTTGCTAAAGGGTTTTTAAATATTGTTTGGTAAACACTACCCGCTATACTTAACCCTATTCCAGCAATAAATACCATTATAGTTCTAGGAAGGCGTAGGGTAAAGAATATAGTTTTTGTCATAGAATCAACTTCTGCACCAGTTATTATATCTATGATTTCCCTTACTGAAATTGGATATCTTCCTACTCCAATAGATATGATAAAAGCAGCCCCCAATAGAATGGAGGCTACTAGGTATTGCAAGTAGTCATTATTATAAAATTTTTTTGTGTTAGTTTTTGATACGTTCATTATTTTGTTATATCATCCATATTAATTTCTACGTTGTAGAATTCTTTATAGAAATCAAAGGCCTCTTGCTTGAATTTTTCAAAAGGATAAACATCTTCGTTTAACACACTAGTCATCCACATAGCTCCAATAATTCCTGAAGGTATAGGAGAATCCCACATTTCAAAAGCATTTGGCATAAAATATACTTGCCCATTTTCTACAGCTTTTATGCTTTGTAGCTTTTCATCATTGACAACATCTTCCTTAGCATAAGATGCTCCTGGTATTCCAACGATTACATCTGGGTTATAAGCTATAAGCTGTTCATAAGAAATTTCTGCCCAATAAGTATCATCAATATCTCCTGCTACGTTATTACCACCAGCTACTTCTATTAGTGAATTTTGGTACATTTTTTTAGTTGCAGTTGAAAGAAGGTTGCTATTACCACCAAGATATACATTTTTCCTTTCTTTACCTTCGACTAATTTGCTTAGCTCTAGAACTTTATCATCATAATATTTCTTTAGCGCTTCAGCTCTATCCTCTGTGCCTGTAGCTTTACCAACCATATCTAAAGCTTCCTTTAATTCTTCCATGCTTTCAGGATTTACAGCTATTACTTTTAAGCCTAATTTTTCTAAGCTTTCCACTGCATCCTTTAAACGCACTGATAATATAATTAAATCTGGCTTTAATGCGGCAGCTCCCTCTAAATCAAATTCCTTCATAGTACCTACATTAGGTAATTCCAGAAACTGTGGTGCTGCTAATCCATAAATAGGTCTAGCATTTGCTTTAGCTTCTATTCCAACCACTTTATCCTCTAATCCTAAGGCTATAAGCATAGAAGATGTTATGTAATATCCACTTACTATTTTTTCAACTGGTTTATCAAATTTTACTTCTCTTCCTAAATGATCTGTTACAACTATCTCCCTAGCTTCCTCAGGTTGAGATTCTGCTGGTATTTGTTCTACTGGTGTTTTCCCACATGCTACTATAGAAAAAGACATTATCAATACTAGCATTAATGCTAAGACTACTTTAAAATGTTTGTTTTTTATCATTTTATATTACACCTCTGTTCGTTATGTATTGTATTGGATAACGTATTCATAATAGCATATAATAATCATATTTGCAAATATATTTTAGAAAATAAAATCTAAAAAGTAATTGAAGAGCTCTATCTTTTTACTAAAATATTATACTCCTTTCAAATGAGAGTTCTTCCCTTGCTTGAAAGGAGTACAATAGCTTTAATATTAAATTATTTAGCCCTGTTTATTATAGACCTTCTACTCTTTCTACAGTCTCCATATAAGACGAAATTAGTACCTTCATATATCCTTTAAACATACTATTTACCTCTTCGTTTCCTGTATCTACTAATAGAGGTCGCCCTTTTAAAGAGAGAAGTTTATTTTTGGTTGCAATAATTTGTATATTATCTTTGCCTACTTTTTTTATTACCTCCGCACTAATTTGCTGGTTTCCTCTGCCGAATATATAGCCCTGTCCGCCAATAACAGTAACTATTATCTTTGCCCTATTGTCTTCAATAATTTCTAGAATTTCTTTTTCATTTACATCAGATGCAACCAATGCTTTATTTTTTACTATATCTATTCCTAAAAGTGTATTAGGTAATCCCAGTCTCTCCATAATAGGTCTAGTAGATGTTCCTGAGCCTACTATGTAAAATACACCTTCTTCCATGTCATCAACTATTCTTTCTGCAATTCCTTCTAATGCATCCTCCTCAGAACCTAATCCGCCGGATTTAGTTGTTTGAATAAGCTCTGGCTCTATGGGTATTTGCATATATCCGTATAGCCTAGCTGTCACTATGCCTTCTCTAAATGATTTTTCGTCTATATCCATTACCTCTGCTTCTTTTGTGCCTATGCTCTTATCACGGAGATATTTTAAGGCTATTTCTCCTGCTGCTTTAGGATGACTTGCATATACTGCTGAATGTATTTTAACTCCTGCTGGTATCCCAATAACTGGTACTTCCGCTCCTATCGCATTATAAATATTTCTTGCAGTGCCGTCTCCTCCTGCAAAAAGTATTAAGTCAACTCCTATTTCTGCCATTCTTTTTGCTGCCTCTTCAGTGCTTTCAGGTCCAGAGCTATTATTTATATCCCCTAATATTATTGGATTGAATCCTAAGGAAACAGCTTCTTCTTCCCCCATACTTCCTCCATATGTGTATATCTGAAGCTTATCTATTAATGGTAATAATGATGTTAAAGCCTTTTTTGCTTTGTCTGGAGATTCAGGCACCGCTCCTAATTGCCGAGCTTTCTCTAGGATCTCTGGTCCATCTGTGCCCTTAAGCCCTACTCTACCTCCCATGCCTGCAATAGGGTTGACGATAAATCCAAGCTTCATAAAAAAACCTCCTATAATTCAAATTATATAAATATAATTTCAAAACCTAGAACTCTTCTTATTATTTACCCAATACAACTGTTATAAACCAAAAGACCTTGTTCCCTGTTAGATAGCATATGTTTAATAAATAGACAAGGCCCCATGTAGGAGTCCACTAAAAAAGTTCCTTTATGTCATCCTAAGCATCAGCGAAGGCTCTCTCATATATTGAAAAAATGAGATTCTTCGACTATGTTTCAGAATGACAAGCAAAAAACTAAAGTTTTTTAGTGGCCTCTATAGTATGGAAGCCTTTTTAGAGTTAAGCATATGCAAATATGTTTTAATGTCTTCTATATTCTGTATGTTCATTTCCCAGGTAATGAACATCTGCAAAAATTCTTACAATATTGTCCTTGTTATTAGGTTGAATACGTACATCTAATGCCTTACCATCGTCCCCTCTATTTTCCAAATGATTATTAACAATTTCATAAGCAATATCCTTATTAAACTCATCATATACTCTTTTATAATCATCTGCAGATATTTCAAGCATTAAGCTATGAAAACCATTGTTGACGGTTCTTTTTTCAATAATATTATCATATATCATATACCTTCTCCTTCACCTATTAATAATAATTAGCTTAAGAGTTAAAAAACTTTCTCATTTTATTTTGTCTTAAATACATGATTTTTATGTAGTTATAGTTATTTTTTTAAACCAGGCTTTGTAAAGAATTTCAATAGCTTTCACTATATCTTCTTCTGTCATGGATGCATAGCCAAGTAATATTGTTGGCTTTTCTCCAATATAGCTTTTATCAACATAGTACTTTGATAATCCATATACTTTAACTCCTACCTTTAAAGCTGTTTCTACTAATTCTTTTTCCGTCATTCCATTATTTATCCTTAATAGCAAATGCAACCCAGCATCTGCACCCATTATTTCAATATCCTTATCTAATTCTGTAATTTTTCCCACCAAAATCTCTCTTTTTTTCTTATATACATTTCTCATTTTATTTAAATGTCTTTCAAAATATCCATCATGAATAAATCTATGAAGTACCTTTTGCTCTATGGATGGGACAGGGCAAATAATAAAAGAAAGCTTTTCTAAATATTTTTTCAATAATTTTTCAGGCAATACCATATAGCTAATTCTAATAGAGGGAGAAAGGGATTTGGAAAAAGCCCCCATGTATATTACCTTTCCATTTCGGTCTAAGCCTTGTAAAGCCGGTATAGGTCTGCCATTATATTTAAATTCGCTATCATAATCATCCTCGATTATATAACGTTCATCCTTTTCATTTGCCCAATTTAGCAATTGAATCCTTCTATTAATGGGCATAATACTACCTGATGGAAATTGATGTGATGGAGTTATACACAATATATTTCCATTACTTTTTATTATTTCCTCTAGTATCATCCCCATGCTATCGATTTTTATTGCTTTAAAATTAGCACGATTACTATTAAATAACAAATTAAGCTTTTCATAGCCTGGATTCTCTATTCCATAGACACTATCTTTATCAAATAGCTGAATTAATATTTGAAATAAATATTCTGTACCGGCACTTATTATTATTTGTTCCCCTGAACAGTTGACACCCCTTGATTGTCGTAGATACTCTGCAATGCTATTGCGCAGGCTCATGCTACCCTGTGAATCTCCAAGCTTTACAAGCTCCTTATCATATTCATTGATTGCATCTCTAGTTAGCCTTCTCCATATAGAAAATGGAAAGGTTTCCATGTCCACTCCATGATAGGAAAAATCATATTTTACAGTATCTATGCTATTTTTGTTTTCATTTTTATTATTTTCCTTTGGAACCTTTATCCTTACAATATTATCTAACTTGCATACATAAAAGCCTTTTCTTTCTATAGAGGCCACATAGCCCTCTTCTATTAATTGGTCATAAGCAGCTTGTATAGTATTTTGACTAATTTTTAAATGTGCTGACAGCTTTCTCTTTGAAGGAAGCTTTGTATTATAGGTGATTTTTCCTGATTGAATCTCAGACTTTATATAATCATAAAGCTGATGATAAATAGGTATACTACTGTCTAAATCAATTGTAAATGTGAGCATATTCATAAATAGTCCACCCTCCAATAACTGATACTATTAACTTATGACAAATTGATACTTTTAGAAGTATCAGTTCAAGAATATAATAATATTAACATGTTACATAAATTTGTCAAGTTTATATTAAGGAGGTTGTTAATATGAGAAAATCTTATGAATTAGGCAAAGAATTAGCACAAAGGCTTAAGGGTGGGGTTATTATGGACGTTACCACTCCTGAGCAAGCTAAAATAGCAGAAGAGGCTGGTGCTTGTGCTGTTATGGCTCTAGAAAGAATTCCAGCTGATATTCGTGCCGCAGGTGGAGTTTCTAGAATGAGTGATCCTAAAATGATTAAAAGCATACAAGAGGCAGTATCTATTCCAGTAATGGCAAAGGTACGTATTGGGCATTTTGTTGAAGCACAAATACTACAAGCAATAGGTATCGATTTTATTGACGAAAGCGAAGTGCTTTCACCAGCAGATGACAAATATCATATTGATAAAACTCAATTTGATTCTCCTTTTGTATGTGGAGCTAAAGATCTAGGAGAAGCATTAAGAAGAATTAGCGAAGGTGCTTCAATGATAAGAACAAAGGGTGAGCCTGGTACTGGCGATATTGTTCAAGCAGTACGACATATGAGAATGATTAATCAACAAATAAGAAGTCTTCAAAGCATGAGAGAAGATGAACTATTTCATGAGGCTAAAGAATTGCAGGTACCTTATGCTCTAGTAAAATATGTACACGAAAACGGTAAGCTTCCTGTTGTTAATTTTGCTGCTGGAGGAGTTGCTACTCCTGCTGATGCGGCTTTGATGATGCAGCTTGGTGCTGAGGGCGTATTTGTAGGTTCTGGTATTTTCAAGTCTGGTAATCCTGCAAAAAGAGCACAGGCAATTGTAAAGGCTGTTGCAAACTATAAAGACTCTAAGCTTATTGCTACTCTGTCTGAGGATTTGGGCGAGGCTATGGTTGGAATTAATGAACAAGAAATTGAGCTGTTAATGTCTCAAAGGTAGAATAGTCCTTTTCGTTATAAAAAAGTGTGTAAGGTAACATTAATTTCCTTACACACTTTTTTCTTTAATATTTAACAATTAGTTTAACATATATTCAATAAACACTAGCTTCTCTGATTCTTTATATGCAAAATTTAAAGTATTTCCACTGATTGATGATAAAAATTGCATATTTCCATCATACATTACTGGCTCGTCCCAAAACTCTATATTCTTTTCTCTTAGTAGCTCTATATAGTCTTCAACGATTTCAGTTCCTTCCACTTTAATAGTAAGATAAGAGCTGTTTTCCTCCTTGAAAAAGCTTTCTATATTCCCTTTTAATTCAGGCAATCCAGGTAAATCCTCTGTAGGCCAAAGTTGTCTCTTGCTTCCAATTTCTGATTCTGTATTGCTGTTATCATTACTAATACTAGGTCCATTCTTTCCACCTCCACAGGCAGAAAGTAACAATACTAATGATGTATTTAAGAGGATAAATAAATATTTTGATTTTTTCATATTTCACATTCTCCTTCTTAATCTTAATATTTATAAGGCAATTACCATGCCTTTAGATTATCATTCATAATGTGCTGCTTGTTTTCTAAATCTGCTATAATAATTTTATAAAACTACCTTTTCCTAAACAAAATATCAAAAATTAAAAAGAGTGTAGGAGATATGAATCCCCCACACCCTGATTTATGTAAAATTACAGCTTAAAAGAAAGGTTTTATAATATTATTAACACTAATCTTCAAAAGCCTCGCTAACCTTCCAAGCCTTCCATACATTACCTACAAGATCTGGACCTGGTTTTAAAGTTGTTTTTCCTGGTTTCCAGCCTGATGGAGTAACCTCCCCACCTTTTGTTTCCCTTACTAATTGAAATGCTTTGACCTGTCTTATAGATTCTTCTACATTTCTACCTACTGGAGGTGTAAGTACTTCAAAGCCTTGCACGATTCCATCCGGATCTATAATGAATCTTCCTCTTGTTTCAACTCCGCTATCTTCATCATATATGCCATACATTTTCCCTATGCTTCCATCTTGATCTGATAGCATTGGGAATGGAATATCTTTGCCTATCATCTTTGATAATTCATGTTCATTCCACATTTTATGAACAAATACAGAATCTACGCTCACTGAAAGAACTTGTACATCTAATTTTTGTAGCTCAGAATATTTTTCAGCAACTGCTGAAACTTCCGTAGCTCAGACAAAAGTAAAGTCTCCTGGGTAAAAGCACAATAGTACCCATTTGCCTCTGTAATCTTCTAGATTAACATTTATAAACTTACCTTCGTGAAAAGCTGGTGCAGTAAATGATGGTGCTAATTTTCCTACTCTTAACATCTTTTGTCCCTCCTCCTTTTTTATAGATTTTGGCGTTTCATGAATTTCCTCTACTGGTGATTTTTTAAGCTCTGGTCTTGCACAACCAACTTTAATTTCCTCAGGCATAAACCCACCTCCTATAGATTATTTTTATTGCTATAACAAATGTTATAGATATTTTCTATAAATATACCCTAAAATATAGCATTTAACCTTATAGAACTTTATAAAAGTAGAACTTTACTATCAGAAACCTCCTACTGCTATTAAAACAGTCTAAGCATCTATCAATATAATTAGAATAAAGATAAGCGCTACTATAAAGAAAACAAAAAGACGTTTCAATATCAATTTTTCAGTGATATTGAAACATCCCTTATTAGTTTATAAGTAATATTAAATGATGTTATTCAGTTCTTATATGCTAATCTTAATCTCTACTATTTCTAATTAAAATAAGCCTTATTAGCTGTGCAACTCCACTAGCCATAGCTGCCACATAAGTTAAAGCAGCTGCTCTCAATACTTTTTGTGCTCCCTTTGATTCTTCACCCATAACAAATCCATTAGCATCAAGTAGCTTTAAGGCTCTACTGCTTGCATTAAATTCTACTGGAAGCGTCACTACTTGAAACAGTACAGCTGCTCCAAAGAGCAAAATGCCAATATTCATTAAGCCTCCAAGAGAAGGAATAAGTAGCCCTACCATTATAAAAATCCAAGCAGCCGAAGAACCAAATCTAGCCACAGGAAACACTATATTTCTAATGGACAATGGAGCATATCCATTTGCATGCTGAATAGCATGACCTACTTCATGAGCAGCTACGCTTACTGAAGCTATAGAATTACCTTGATGTACCTCTCTAGATAATCTTAGCACACGTTTAGTAGGGTCATAGTGATCGCTTAATTGCCCACTTGCAACTTCAATTGGAATCTGATGTAATCCATTTTGGTCTAATAAGTATCTTGCCACCTGTGCGCCAGTATACCCTCTTCTTGTCGGTACCCTTAAATATTTATTAAAATTTGATTTAACTTTGCTTTGAGCATATAGAGTCAAAACTATTGCTGGAATTAATATAATCATAGTCGGATCAAATCGATAAAATCCATATGGATACATTTGTACCACTCTCCTTCAACATATTTAATATTTTGTTATTAAAGTAAGATTGCTATTTACCTATACTATATAATATATCCTATAATATACCCTATTTTACTAAATCTAATTTCTATTATTAATGCTTTATAAGCTTTAATTATTAGTCTTGTTTATTCTAATTCTCATATTTACTTTATAAGTATAGTATAATAATATATCATTAATGTGAACTAAGTATGAACTAATTTATATTTTTTCATAATGCAACATAATACACCTTAATTATTTGGTTATTAGAAATATTCTAATGGTAGTTTAATAATAAATGTTGTTCCTTTATTTAGTGTGCTTTCTACTTGGATGTTACCATGGTATAAATCTATTATTCTCTTTACAAGTGGTAATCCTAATCCATTACCTTCAGAGGAATGGGCTTCATCCCCTTGATAAAACTTTTCAAAAATACGCGTTTTTGTCTTTTCATTCATGCCTATGCCTTGATCTTTAATTTTAACTATTACATTTTCTTCTCTTGTCTCAAGTCTTACATTAATTATGCTATTATTGTTAGAAAATTTAATTGCATTGCCCAAAAGATTGATCCAAACCTGTTGAAGTAACTCTTCATCTCCCAAATACTTGATTTTATCAAGCTCTATATCAAATTCAATATTCTTTTGTCTCCATTCATATTCAAGAAGCAGAATACTTCTTCTTATTTGCTCATCTAAATAAAATATAGATTTCTTATTTCCTATTTCTTGATTTTCAAGCTTTGAAAGCTTTAGCATATTAGATGAAAGATTAGATAATCTAGTCGTTTCCTCAACTATAATATTTGCATATTCTTTTTTATCTTCCTCTGATATATTGTCTTTCTGTATTAACTTTGCAAATCCATGAATAGATGCAATTGGTGTCTTAAACTCATGAGAGACATTAGTTATGAAATCTTTGCGAAGATATTCTATGTTTTTTAATTCTCTTGTCATTTTATTGAAATTTTCTGTAAGCTGGCCAATTTCATCATTACTTTTATACTCGACTTGTATATCAAAGTTTCCTTTAGCTACTTCTTGAGTAGCATCAGTTAGTCTTAATATTGGCTTGACCACACTTTTTGCAAGCAATACAATTAGCAAAGTTCCTATAACTACATAGAATAATAATGTAATCCATACACGAGATGCGACAATTTTAAATATATTGTTATGTGAATGAAGACTTATTTGAACAAAAGAGTCATTTATTATAAGTAGTATAGTAGGTCTGTATAATCTACTATGATTTAAAAAAACAATTTCTTTGTTATATATTCTATCTATTTCTTCCTCTGTAATTTCTATTAGATCAATATTTTCAACTATGTTAACATCATACATGGGAGTAGAGGTAATATTAATAATTTCTTCTATGCTTAAATCTGTTTTTTGATTTAATTCAAGTATAGAGGATGCTATTAATTCTTGGCTTAGCTTTATTTCATTTTCAATATTGTCTATAAAAAAAGTCGATATAAAAAAGGATAAAATTGAAGAAATGCATATAAGGAGAATAAAAAATAAAGCTAGTTTTACTGTTATCTTCTTCATATTTTTATCTCCGCTTTATATCCTAGACCTCTAACTGTAACAATTTCAAATTCATCACAGCTTAAGAACTTTTCTCTTAATCTTTTAATATGTACATCCACTGTTCGTTCGTCAGCTTCTGAATCCATACCCCATATTTCATCCATCAATTGCTGTCTTGTGAATATTTGCTTAGGATAACTGAGAAGTTTAAATAATAGATAAAACTCCTTTTTAGGTATAACATTAGAATCGCCTTTTATACTTACAGTCAATGTATCGTAATCAAGTTGTACATCTCCTACAACTAAGCGATGTTCAGTTGCAATACGAGATCTGCGCAATAATGCTGCTACCCTTAAAATCAACTCATCCATGTCTATAGGTTTAACCATGTAGTCATCAGTTCCTACAATAAAACCTTTCTTTTTATCCTCTAAAGTTTCTTTTGCCGTTATCATTAAAATTGGTAAATTGTAATTAGATTCTCTAAGGGACTTAGTTAATGCGTACCCATCCATATTGGGCATCATAATATCGCTAATAATTAGATCTACATGATTTCTGTCTAGTATCTTCAATGCTTGTAAACCATCTTTAGCATTTAATACATTATATCCATGTTGCTTTAATATAGCTGTAATCAATTTTTGAAGGTTTTTATCATCTTCAGCTACTAAAATAGTAACCATATTCACCACCTCTTTCTTACAACGAATAGGAAAGTTCTGCTTTTTTATTTTTTTCGTTTCATTAACTTGATTAGTGCAAGTAGCTCAAGAAAAGCTACCTTTTATGCACTAATAAAAGCTTTTCTTATATTATCTCAAATTAAATATTAAAGTCCAAGTAAGTTCATTAAAAAACTCTACTTTTATCATTCTAAACCCAAGGTGAAGAATAAGATATAATATTTATTTTATTAAAACAATATGAACTATATATGAACTAATACTGTTCTATCTAATTATTTTTATTTTCTTTAAAGAAAGGTATTGTCAATAAAAAAGCAATTATAAATGCAAATAAGCACTTAAGCTACTACCCTCTTGGAGCAGTAAAGTTAATAAATAATTAAATACAGAAGGACTGTTTTTCTATGCTATTGTGCACAAAAGAACAGTCCCCTTATGTTCCAAATAGGTTTCCTTTACTTTAAGGTATCAAAGCATCAATTTTGACTTTAGCACCACAATTGCCGCAGAACTGAGCATCTTCTCTAAGTTCAGTGCCGCAGTTCATGCAAAATTTGCTCCTTGCCTTTTGCTGACTTCCTTCTGATTTTGATTTTCCGCATACCCCACAGAAATTACTTATATTCTCTTTGCCACACTGACAAACCCACTTTCTAGAATCGGTTGTTTTAATTTCTTTATTAATTTCATGCTTATTAAGAGTATAGTTTTGCCTATCTTCCTGTGGAACATCGTCACCTGACATAAGCTCTTTTTTTATTATGTCTTTTGCTTCATCATGACCAACACTTGATAATATACTGTTTTCTCCACACTGAAAGTACCAAATCTGGTCGGATGTTCTGAGTATTACTATAGTATTTTTCAAAGGTTTATTTTCTTTAAAATAATAGCTCCCCATCCCAATGATTCCCTGTCTATCGGAAAGATCCTTCAAAAATGCCAGTCCAGATTCTGTCGGATAAACAACTCCTTCCTGCGCCTCTATTATTTTCATCTCTAAAAGAGGCATAAGACCATCATTAACATTCACTTTACGATTTAATCCATAAATATAGGAGATAAAAGGTGTCAACCACCATCTAGGGTCCATTTTTTCTTCTGAGTCTTCTATAATCTTTTGAATTTCATTTATTCTAGGTGGAAGCATCTCATAAGATGGATCCAACATGTTTTTTAGCTTTTGCTTTTTTATTATATCAGAAATAG
Organism: Proteiniborus ethanoligenes; assembly: GCF_900107485.1. Classification (NCBI taxonomy): domain Bacteria; kingdom Bacillati; phylum Bacillota; class Clostridia; order Eubacteriales; genus Proteiniborus; species Proteiniborus ethanoligenes. The sequence continues at coordinate 37,896 of NZ_FNQE01000020.1, read as the reverse complement.
CAGAAAGTGTCATAAGTCCATCTAATGTCATAGGTAGAGATATATCTCTAACTGTTGCTTGATTTCCTATTAGTAAGCTCAACTTATTTTCAAGCTTCGATCTTTCTTCAATCTGTATTAGAGTATCCCCTTCCTCCGTACTATTGTAGAGCAATATTTTATCTTCATTACAGGCAAGATTCATGCTTTCTAAGGTATTGTCTTTTCCTGCTGTTATCAGTCTTATAAATTTTCTAGGCACCAAAAGTGTATGAAGTGCATCTTTCCATTCTTCTTTTACAGAAACATTAATATTTTCATCTGGAAATCCAGATAACTTTGAAAGAGTATTTTGAACAATTCCCATGCTTTTACCTGCTGCTAATACCTGATTTGATGGTATTATAATTATATTCTCCCTCATATTATTCCCTCACTTTCTAATAGATTTTTCTAAATCCCATACAAGAGACTTTGCTTCATTGGTAGTAAATCCAGTTGCAGATTTTTCAGCAAAGCCAGTGACTGCTTTATTTACTTCTCTTGTGCTTTCACTTAAAAATTTCCCAGTCCCCTTATTTACTGTTGTTTTAATAGCTTTATCAGTAACTTTTCCAATACCATAATTTGTAACTGCTTTACCTATTGCTTCCACACCATCTCTGCCTTCTTCAATAATAGCATCTTTGGTTGTATAATAAGCTTCAGCTCCTCCAAACATTGCCTCTGAAGCTCCTCCTGTTAAATAATCTATTCCTGCACGTACGATTACTGCTTTGGCAGAATCTCCTCTGGCTACTTCTTCAAAAGTTTTTTCCGTACCATCCTTATTAGTTTGCTTCCAGTTTTCCCTGTTTCTCTTGAATCTTTCCATACTAGTTTCGGATTCCAATTTTCCTAGTTCATCAGGAGCTGCATTTTCTCCAATATCTCCATTCATGAATTTTGTGTACATTCTGCTGAGTCTTCTTATTCTATGTTCATCACCAAACCGAACTCCATCGTTCCATTCAATGCCTTCAATAACATCATCATAGGCTTCTGCCATCTTTCCTGCGTATTCGTTACCTTCTTTTGCTTTTTTTCTTAGCTTGTTTCTTTTATCCCTGAGCTGATCTATATTTGGCCCATTCTTTTTCCTTTTTCTAATTCTAGATGCTCCATAACCTCCACCACCAATAAGAACACCAGCAGGTATTGCCCATTTTAGTGTATCTTTTATTTTATTTCCACTATCTACTCCTTTATTATCAGTGGATTTTGGAGCTTTTCCTTCTACATGCCAAACATACACATATTCAGTTCTGCATCTTAGATTTCCCATTCCCGCTTGTGTATAGATTGATATTTTTTCTCCTTCTTCTCTTCCATAGGGTGCCTCTGCAGATGCTACAACCGATTGCTTTGGTTGATTCCCATATTCCTTAAACCTCCAATTAGTAGGACCATAAAGCCATACTGCGAAGTCAAAATTATCTCCATTTTCATCCTTTACTGTAAAGTTGATTGCACCGCCTGTAACATGACCAATTGGAACTCCTGGTTCATCAAACCTAGCACTAGCGTCTCCTCTAAAATCAAAGAAATGTTGATTGGAAGATGAAATTTCTAAGTTGATGTTTAGATTTAATTTTTCTCCACCATTAAAATATTGTGGTGGAACACTTATGGTGCTAGTAACTGTTGCACTTTCACCATTTTTAGGTCTTGGTGCATAATCATCTTCTTCATTTGGCCCTACATAAGTAGTGGTAAATTCTGAATTTCCATTGAAACCACCAAAATTCGCTGACCAATAGTTTTTATCCACTAGTTCTTCATTGAAATACTTCTTTTCATCTATGGTGTTCACTCTTTCCCAGTAGCCAGAATGAGCTTCGTCAGCATTTGCAATTGATATAGTAAAAATCAGTAGTACAGTTAAAAAAAACATTAAGCTATGTCTCTTCATAACCTTCACCCTCCTTATCTATGAACATTAAGCATTCCTACCCTTCCCACAATACATACAAAAGTTCCCATCATTCCAATGCCTGCAAGTACACTGCCATGAAGGATCACTTTTATCCCAGCCTTGCTCATAATATATTTGGATTAATTCATCATAATTATCATGATCTTCCTCAATAAGCTTGGCCATTGTAAGAGGTTTATTAGTCCTTGATTTGTTTTGAAGTATTAAGTCTTCAGTCAGCTCTTTACTTCTCTTTTTTCTCTTTCTTCCCAGAACTCCTATAACAATTAAAAATATAATTATTAAGAATATAATAGATACTATACGATAAAATAAATTGAAAGGATTTTCAAAGGATACTAGCTTTTCTAAATTGTTTATTCTAGGCCAAATCTTCAAATATCGGATATGTATAGTCCTTATTTCATCTCCTTGTCCTACAATTGTTGTCTCTCTCATTCCACTATTATAAAAAACTGTATTGTGATATTCCTTTCCATCTACAGTAAAATGATATGCTATTGAATATCTTGTAGTTAAATTTTGATATTCCTTTCTATTTTCAATACGCTGACTTGTCCCATCTATAATAGCCGTTGTCCTTTCCCCAAATATATACAGTACAATTGTGCTATTCATGTAAAATAATCCCATGAGCAGTATAATGCTTATAAATACACTAGATATGATTTTTGATTTCTTTTTCTTCATTTTATTCACCTATCTACAGTTTTAAATAAGTTCTAGTTGCCTTAAAGTACCTAATTCTTTCTCCAATTTTTAATTGAATATGATCTGCAGCAGTATTCTCGAGAGTTTTTACATCTTCTGTTCCATCATCATATTTTATTACAGTACAATATAGGGTATAAGGTATTTCAATATAAAGCTGTTTACCCATTAAGTTTTTCTTGTCTCCATCTTTTTCCCTTTTAGTTCTTTCCTCTGAATAATGCTTTACTACAGTCCCATCTATGAATTCTCCTCTTTCCCACCTAACTATAACAAGTAGCCAAATTAAAGCAGAAAAAATAGCTGCACCAATTAAGGAATACTTAAGCTGAATAGATTCTTCAACAATAGAAAGAATAATGGCAACAGCAATTGCCACAACTGTAAAAAACAGTGACCCTTTTATAATGCCTTTATTATGTTTGCCTTTATTTTCTTTAGTAGTTGGATCATATCTTCCAAACTTAAAGCCGCAATTAGGACAAAAATTAGACCATCTTGGTAGATTAGCATCACAACGCCCACATTCTTCCTCTGTGAAATAAACATCTCTTGGTGGTGATGTATCAGTACCACAGGTAATACAATACTTATTTTTTTCTGTTGGTGTACCACAACGATAACAATATTTAGCCATTTTCCCCCTCCTAATAATTAGTTAGCTAGATTAAAGCTCTTATAACCCCAGTTTTTTATAGCTCTAGTCCAGAAACAAAATTTTTAACTTTCTCTTATAAATGCTCTAACTCTTAAACTGGTTTTAATTCTTATCTTATAATTTAATATAGATTAAATAGTAGATTGTGTAATCATCATAATGGATGATTTTGGGCAAAAGTACACCTCACCCGAAAAGGGTGAGGTGTACAAATGGCATATTTAGAGGCTCTTCAGAAATATAATATAATGCTTTTCTGTATTGCCCATATTTTTAGATCGAAGGTTGGTATTGATAAATATAATATGAAAAGTAAAAACCAGCTATTATGTGAAATATTCAATTAAGGCATTATTAAAATTTTCTTTGATAATTCCTATAATATATCCTTTGATTTCATTGCTTTTTTCTTTTGGATAAACATATTTGAACTTTCCATAAGGTCCCCATTTCAGTTGTCTAGCTTCTTCATCAAGATCTAGTTTTGTTTTAGGAAACCTAGTAAGTATCAATTCTTTAGCAGTAGCAGTAAATCTATGCTGTATTAATTCAAATGTAATTTCTCTTTTGTAATCACCTAGTTGATATTTTAGCCTGTCTAGTAGTTCTTTATAGTCAACTTTCCAGTTATCATATATCATAATGGGAGCAATAATAAATCCTATAGGATAGCCAGCGTTTGCTATCTTTCTTGCTGCTTCTATTCTTTCATTAAAAGATGATGTATTGTGTTCAAATTTATCTATAATATATTTAGTATTAATACTAAATCTGAATTTTGTATGATTATTATGATTTAAATCTAAAAAAGAATCTACATTATCAAACTTAGTTATTACTCTAAGTCTCCCTTTTTCACTCTCCCCAAAGAATTCTATGCATCTTTTAAGGTTTCCTGTTAAATGCTCAAGAGCAACTGGATCTGTAATGCTTCCACATTCAAAGGTTGTAATATTAGGTAGATTAATATCTATATGCTCCTGAATTACCTTGAGTATTTCATCTATGTTTACAAATACTCTCATAAAAGGTTTTTCTCCCTGTGTTGTTTGTAAATAGCAGTATTCACAATGCCCTGGGCATGAACTAGATAATGCAAACTGATAATCTGCTGATGGGCTACAAGGTCTCAGCTTTTTTTCTCTACTTACTGTTAGATAAATTGTTTTTTTTGCTTTCGCATAATTTTCAGTCGGTGTCTTACCCTCAATTGAAACTTTTCTTGATTGTACTATAGGTACATTTAGTTTAATTAAATTTTCTTTAGCAGCTCTACCAACTTCATATTCCAAGCTCTTAGGATCAATATACGCAATGTTAGGCACAAACAAGTTCATTTTATTCACCTCAAATAATATTGTGTCCTTTATATTCAGTAGGTATATGATTAAAATTTGGTAATTTCTGTTCTGCTGAACATATTAAAGACCTAGGGCATGATTGTATCATACTCTAGGTCTTCGTAGGCTTATACTATACTAGCAATGGTTTCTTTGAAATTTTTTTTATTATAGAATCTATTTCATCGTATGCTTTCTCTATTGCTATTTCTCTCCCTATTTTAGGCATATCCACACCTTCAACTAAGAGCTTCTCAAATTTTTTAACTCCTAGGAATTTAAATATTTCCCTACAATATTCTACTCCAGGAATAATCCTGCTAAGAAATATTGGTGGATAGTCTCCGCCAGAGGATTGGATATAAACCATGCTCCTATCCTTATCATTTAATAGCCCTTCTACTTTTTTAGGAGATACCTTAATTAATTTATTGTTTAGTATAATACAATCTAAGTAGCTCTTAAGCTTTGCTGGAAAGGACAAGCTCCACATAGGTGCGGCAATAACATAAGTGTCTGCCATTAAAAATTGTTCACTTAGCTCGTTCATCCTGTCAACAGCTTTTTTATCTTCTTCAGATAAAGCTTCATAGTCTAAACCTGCTACAAGTTCTGCTCTTCCTGTAAAATACTTATAATTCATTTCTGGTATATATTCATTATAAAGGTCTAATTCTATAAGCTCATAATCCGGATTATGAATTAAAAAGCTATTTACAAATTTTCTTCCCACAGTTTTACTCGTAGACAACTCTTCAGGCTTTGAATTTACTGTAATATATAATAATTTTTTCAAGCTGTCACCTCCTCGTAAACTTATTTTTGCCTTGAATAATCTTTTTATGTATTTGTTTGCTAAGAAAAACCAAGGAGACGTTTTATTATAGCAAACAAAACGCCTCCTTGGTTTTTCTAGTAAACTTTATCAACATTATAACCTTCCCTATTCAATTCTTGGGTTATTTCATCTATGTGTTCACGACCATTTGTTTCTACGGTTATTTCCAGCACAGCATGCTTTAATCTATCTATAGCCTTGAATTGATCATGCTCCAGTCTAATAACATTTGCACCGAGTCTTGCCAGTATTTCTGATATTTTTAAGAGTTGCCCAGGAGTATCCTTCAGTTTTACTGAAAAACAGAAAATCCTTCCTCTTAAAAGAAGTCCACGATTTAACATGGATGCCATAGTAACGACATCTATATTCCCACCACTTACTAAAGATACCACCTTTTTACCCTTAAATTTTAAATTCTTTAAAGCCGCTATAGTCAGTGCTCCAGTTGCCTCAACAACAAGCTTATGCTTCTCCAACAAAATAAATACTGCTTCCATAAGTTCAAAGTCATCCACTGTTATAATTTCGTCTACATATTCCCTTATTATATCAAAGGCTATATGACCAGGTTTTTTAACTGCACCCCCATCTGCTATGGTATCAACAGCAGGTAGATTAACTAACTTGTCTTCACCAATAGATATTTTCATAGCCTTTGCTCCTTCAGGTTCAACTCCTATTACCTTTATGTTCGGATTAACAGACTTGGCCGCAACAGCAATTCCGCTTATTAATCCACCCCCGCCAATTGGGACTAAAATAGCATCTGCATCCTTAAGTTCTTCAAGTATTTCCAGGGCTATTGTGCCTTGTCCAGCCATTATTTCAATATCATCAAAAGGATGGATGAATATATAACCTTTTTCTTTTTCCAGTCTTTTTGCCTCTAAATAAGCTTCATCATAATATTCTCCTTTCAAAATCACATTTGATCCGTATTCCCTTGTGGCCTGGACTTTTATCAATGGTGTTGTTTTAGGCATAACTATAGTTGCTTTAATTCCAAGTCTATTTGCTGAATATGCAACTCCTTGAGCATGATTTCCAGCAGACGAAGCAATAAGCCCTCTTTTTCTCTGTTCCTCTGTTAATTTGCTTATCTTATTTAATGCTCCTCTAAGTTTAAAGGCTCCTGTAATCTGAAGGTTTTCTGGCTTTATATAGACCTCATTTCCACATTCCTTACTAAAATCAGAACTATATATCAGCTTTGTGTTTACACATATATCTCTGATTCTTTCCTTAGCTTCCAATATATCGTTCAAGGTTAATGCTTTTAAATTCATTAAATACAACCTCCATCTTCTGCTTTCTATCCTTCAAGTAATATTGTGTCAATCGGCTGCCCAGGTGGAACTATTGGATACACGCTTTCATCCTTTAAAATTTTACATTCAATGAAAACCGGTTTTTTGCCGAATTCAACCTTACTCAGTACATTATTTAGTCCTTCAAGTGAATTTACGCTGTGGCCTTCTATTCCATATGCATTTACTAGTCTTACATAATCAAAACAATCATCAACATCAGTTTCTGAATACCTTCCTTCACAAAACATCCTCTGCCACTGTCTGACCATTCCCAGAGCCGAATTATTCATTAATAATATAATCAAAGGAACATTGTATTTCGCCACTGTAAACAGCTCGTTACTATTCATCCTAAAACTTCCGTCACCTGTAACCAGTAGAACGGGTTTGTCAGTATTTCCAACCTTTGCGCCAATTGCAGCACCAAGACCAAATCCCATTGTTCCAAGACCCCCAGAAGTAATAAACCTATTAGTTTCATTGAACCTCCAATATTGCGCAGTCCACATTTGATGTTGACCCACATCTGTAGCTACGAAAGCTTCTTTCCCTATTTTCTCATAAAGGCTTTCCAATATATTCTTAGGGTTAAAGTCGTCTTCATTGTTTATTTCTCTTTTCCAACTAGCAATCTTTTTTTTCCAATCACCATTATCTTTCACATTTATACTTTCGGTAATAGCTTTCAGCATGTTCTTAATATCTCCGATTACTGCCAAATCTGCATTAACATTTTTATGAATTTCACTGGAGTCAATATCTAAATGAACTATCTTAGCTTTTGAAGCAAACTTAGCTGCATCCCCTATTACCCTGTCACTAAACCTTGCACCTATGGCCAAAAGTAAGTCACAGTTTACAACTGCCAGGTTGCTCTCCTTAAAGCCGTGCATTCCAACTAGGCCTAGGGACAATTCATGATTCCTTGGAGTTGTGCCTAGAGACATAAGAGTATTAACAACTGGAATATCAGCTTTTTCTGCTAATTCTAAAAGTTCATTTTCAGCATGGGAGGTCTTTACACCTCCGCCAGCATAAATAATCGGTCTTCTAGATTCATTTATTAACTGAGCTATATTATCTATATCACTATTCTTAAAGCTTAGTTCCGAATACTTTTCTTTAACAGTTTCATTTTTTTCATAATAGCACTGTTTAAGAAAGATATCCTTTGGTATATCTATTAATACTGGACCAGGTCTTCCGCTCTTAGCTATTTCAAAAGCCTTTTTCACAATAATAGGAATTTTTTCTACATCTCTTACAAGGTAATTATGTTTTGTAACCGATAATGTAATACCTACTATATCTACCTCCTGAAAGGAATCCTTGCCTAACAATGTGGTAGCCACTTGACCTGATATAACAACTAACGGAACAGAATCCATATATGCGGTTGCCAAACCTGTTACAGTGTTAGTAGCTCCCGGTCCCGAGGTTACAAAGCAAACTCCTACTTTTCCTGTGCTTCTAGCATAGCCGTCAGCTGCGTGAACAGCGCCTTGCTCATGTGCTGTTCTTATATGTTTAAAATGTTCATCTCCATATAAAGCATCATACAGAGGGATTACAGCTCCTCCCGGATAACCAAATATGGTGTCAACTCCACATTCTTTTAAAGATTCTAGCAATGCTTTTGCTCCGTTCATTATAACACCTCCTCATTTAGCTAATCACATATTGCTCCTGTTGATGCAGAAGAAACCAGCTTTGCATATTTTTTTAAATATCCTGAAAGATTTTTTTCTTTTAGTTTCAGATTTCTTCTTCTTCTCATTAGTTCCTCTTCATTTACCATCAGCTGAAGAATACCATTTATAATATCTATTTTTATTAAGTCACCATTCTGAACTAAAGCAATTGTTCCAGCTTCTGAGGCTTCTGGGGAAACATGTCCTATTGCAGCACCTCTAGTTCCACCAGAAAAACGTCCATCAGTTATAAGAGATACGCTTTTATCTAATCCCATACCAGCAAGGATTGAGGTTGGTGTAAGCATCTCTTTCATTCCAGGACCACCTTTAGGTCCCTCATAACGAATGACAACCGTATCCCCAGGGAAAATCTTTCCTCCAGCTATTGCCTCTACTGCTTCTTCTTCCGAATCAAATACTCTGGCCTTTGCGGTTACCTGCATCATATCTTTGTCTACCGCGGACTGTTTAACTACAGCTCCATCTTCTGCAAGATTTCCTTTTAAGATTTTGATTCCACCTGTGCTGCTGTGCGGATTATCAATATCTGCAATTACTTCAGCATTTATCTTTTCTGCTTTTGATATCCATTCTCCTATAGATTGAAGACTAACTGTATTTAAATCTAAATCAAGCAATTCCTTCTTTGATAGCTCTTTCATTACAGCTGGAATTCCTCCGGCTTCGTACAAATCTTCCATATGGTGATCTCCTGCAGGGCTAAGCTTGCATAAATTTGGAGTCTTATTGCTAATATGATTTATCTTATCCAAATCAAGGATAATGCCTGCTTCATGAGCAATTGCAGTTAAATGCAAAATGGTGTTTGATGAACAGCCTAGAGCCATGTCAACGGTTAGTGCGTTTTCAAAGGCTTTTTCATTCATAATATCTCTAGGAAGCACATTTTCTTTAAAAAGTTTCATGATCTGCATTCCTGTTTTTTTAGCTAATCTCTTTCTTTCAGAATAGACAGCAGGTATAGTTGCATTTCCCCATAATGCCATTCCAATTGCCTCTGTCATACAATTCATTGAATTTGCAGTGAACATGCCTGCACAAGAGCCACAGGTGGGGCAGGCACATTCTTCTAGAGAACTTAATTCCTCATTGCTCAATGTGCCGCTTAAAACCTTTCCCACTCCTTCAAAAACAGTTATCAAATCTGCCTTTTTTCTATTAAACTTGCCAGCAAGCATTGGACCACCACTTACTATGATTGCAGGTATATTTACCCTAGCCGCTGCCATCAACATTCCTGGTACAACTTTGTCACAGCTCGGTATAAGAACAATTCCATCCAAGCAATGTGCCTTTACCATTATTTCAATACTATCTGCAATTATTTCTCTGCTTACTAGAGAATACTTCATTCCTTCATGATTCATAGCTATTCCATCACATACTGCTATAGCTGGAAATTCCAATGGAGTTCCCCCTTCAATTAAAATTCCTTTTTTAACGGCTTCTGCTATTTGCCTAAGTTCAATATGCCCAGGTACTATTTCATTGAAGGAGTTGACAATACCAATCAGAGGTCTATTGATTTCATCATCTGTAAGACCTGATGCTTTTAAAAGTGCTCTATGTGGTGCTTTGTTTACACCATGTTTCATCTCGTTGCTTCTCACAATAAACCTCCTTACTTTTTAATCCAGCTCATCATTTCTCTCAATTTTTTACCAACCTCAACCAGCGGATGCTCTAACTCTTTATTCTTTAGAGCATTAAATACTGGCCTATTTATTTGGTTTTCCAATATCCATTCTCTAGCGAACTTACCGGTTTGTATTTCTTCCAAAACAACTTCCATTTCTTTTCTGGTGTCTTCATTTATAATTCTTTTCCCTACTACATAATCTCCATATTCTGCTGTATCACTAATGCTGTATCTCATATTTTCAAATCCGCCTTCATAAAACAAATCAACTATAAGCTTCATTTCATGCAGGCACTCAAAATAAGCTACTTCTTTTTGATAGCCTGCTTTCACAAGTGTGTCAAAGCCAGCTTTTATAAGTTCTGTAACACCACCACATAATACAGCCTGTTCTCCAAACAAATCCGTCTCAGTCTCTTCCCTAAAACTAGTTTCCAACACCCCTGCCCTTGTTGATCCGATTCCTTTAGCATAAGCCAGAGCCAACTCCCTAGCTTTTCCTGTAAAATCTTGATGAATAGCGAATAACGCAGGTACACCTTTTCCTTCAACAAATACTCTTCTTACAAGATGACCTGGTCCCTTTGGTGCTACCATAAACACATCTACATTGACTGGAGGCACTATTTGACCATAGTGAATATTAAAACCATGTGCAAAAGCAATTGCCTGACCTTCTCTCAAATGTGGTTTAACAGATTTATCATATACTTCCTTTTGCTTTGTATCAGGGCATAGTAACATAAGAACATCACATTCTTTTGCTACTTCTTCTACTTTTTTTACTTCAAAACCATCTCTCATAGCTTTTTCCCATGATTTACTTCCCTCATGAAGTCCCACAACTACCTCTACACCATTATCCTTTAGATTTAGTGCATGTGAATGCCCTTGACTGCCATATCCAATTATCCCAACTTTCTTCCCAACAAAAACCTCAAGATTTCCATTTTCCTCATAATACATTTTTGCCATAATAAAGTCCCTCCTTAAATTACTTCTATGTTTTCTACATCTTCAAGTTTTGATATGTTATTTATAATATACTTTGCTGAATATTCATCACTAAAAACCATATTTAAGTAAATAATTGAACCCTCTAAGGACTTCATATTTACTGATTTTATTTCAATTTCTTTTCTTCTCAGATAGTTTATTAATCTGAGAAAGCTGTCTATGCCTTCATTTAATCTAGCACGTACCTGCATATTAACCTCCTCCTTTTAGACTTTATGGGCATTTAAAACAATAGCTGTTTTAAATGCTAATATCTGAACATTGGGAATGTTCAGTATTTTAGTTGTCTGGAATTCCATTGTGTCATTTTTAACTTCCACTAAGAAATATCCTGCGCATGATATTTCAAAAATAAAAAAAGTCTTTCATCCTTACAAATATCAAATATATTTATAAGGACGAAAGACTACACTCCCGTGGTACCACCTTAATTGCAATCAAATAACTGATTGCCTCTCATCAGGTCGAGAAAAAATTCGTAAAACAAATATTATCTGTAACCCTAACCATTTATCGCTGGTATACGCCCTTGTTTACTTGGAAGACCTTTCAACTTGGGAAGCTCTGGAGTGATCATTATACTCACATTAACACCAACTCTCACCAAACGTTGGTTCTCTGTAGTTAATTAAACGAATATTTTTGTCTCCGTCATAGCATTTAATTTATTAAATTATTTTTTAAATCTTGTTAATAAGTATATTACCTACCAAGTTATTTGTCAATATAATTTTTGTTTCTTTTTTCACATTTATTTATCAAGTACCACAAAAGGTTCGATAGGGATGAGCTGATAACTGTGGAAATGTAGAGTACCCCTCTTGTTCAGGACTGTAGGCAAAAGGATTTGAAAGAACATCAAGAAGTCTCTTCATCACACTATAGTCACCTTGCTTCACTGCTGCATCTATTGCCTCTTCTACTCTGTGATTACGAGGAATCACAGCAGGATTACTTTTTTGCATTAGTTGGTATGACGAGTTTTCTCCCTGTTGCCTGTTTAATCTCTCTTGCCATATTTTATACCATTGCTTAAATTCTTCAGTATCAAACAAAACCATATCAGATAGTTTATTTAAGGTTAATGCTCGGAAGGTATTTGTATAGTCAGCGCTATATTTTTGCATGAGATTAAGAAGATTTTCAATAAGTGATTCATCCTCTGATTCTTCGTTATATATTCCTAGTTTTGCTCTCATTCCTGCAAGCCAATTACACTGGTATACTTCATAAAAACTAGAAATCGCATCCTGAGCAAGCTTGACAGCCTCCTCCTGATTTGGATGCAGCAATGGTAGCATAGTCTCAGCAAATCTTGCCAAATTCCAAGCAGCCATATCAGGCTGGTTATCATAAGCATAACGACCATAAACATCAATGGAACTAAATACAGTTGCTGGATTATATATATCTATAAATGCACAAGGTCCATAGTCGATAGTTTCTCCGCTGATAGTCATATTGTCTGTATTCATTACTCCGTGAATAAATCCAACAAGCTGCCATTGTGCAACAAGTGAAGCTTGGCTTTTAATAACTTCTTGAAGTAATGAAAGATATTGATTATAATTAGCTTCAACTTCTGGATAATGACGTTTTATCGTATAATCAGCTAGTATCTTTAATTCTTCTACCGAACCTCTTTCTGCAATGTATTCAAAAGTACCTACACGTATGTGACTAGCAGCTACACGTGTTAAAATTGCTCCTGGTAGTGCTGTCTCACGCATGACCAATTCACCCGTTTCCACTACAGCCAAGCTACGAGTAGTTGGGATTCCAAATGAATTCATTGCTTCACTTATGATATATTCACGTAACATGGGTCCTAGTGCTGCTCTTCCATCTCCTCCCCTAGAATAGGGTGTTCTGCCTGGACCCTTAAGTTGAATATCAAATCTTTCACCATAATGAGTTATTTGCTCGCCAATGAGTATTGCTCTTCCATCTCCTAATATTGTAAAATGACCAAACTGGTGCCCTGCATAAGCTTGAGCTATAGGAAAAGCTCCTTCAGGAATCTCATTCCCAGCAAGCATTGCTGCACCCTCGTTACTTTGCAATTTTTGTGGATTCAGCCCCAGTAATGATGCTAATGAATGATTAAGAACTGCTAATTTTGGTGCGCTCACAGGGATTGGATTTATCCTAGTATAAAATTTTTCTGGTAAACGAGCATAGCTATTATCAAAATTCCATCCAATTTTATTTATTGTTTTGTTCTCTATCATCTATATCTCATTCCCTTTTATCATTTTAAATTTTTTAAAACCTCTATACCAATACAGCTCTATAATTTTTATTTTCTGTTTATATTAATTATTGTACCCTTTCTTGCAAGAATGACTCTTACTTGAACTTTTACCTATAATTCAAAATTTACCCTCTTTAACTCTCATATCTTTTAATTTTTACTATAATGCTTTATAGAATTAAAAATTAAGAAAGCTTTTCTTGAACCACTGCATAAGCGACTTGGTGGTTTTTAAAGATAGCCTATCTTGATATAAAAAAGGTTGCTGTTTGAACCTTTTTAAAAACTATTCCGGCAGATAAATTGTTATTTTTTCATCTAAATACTCCTATGAAGGGTTTTGAATACATCTACATAAATTATTCGGCATATTACAAAATAAACCCTATAATTAAAACAATTAATACAATAACTGGTGCTGGGATTTTTTTTGTTAACAATAGGGCTACCGTGAGAAGCATGACGATTATATTATCAAATACAAACCCACTATTTTGCATCAGGATTATTGCAGCAACTGTAATTAGTCCACCGGCAACAGCAGTAATACCCTTTAGAGAAACCTTTATTCCTTTTATCTTCTTTAAGTTTTCCCACATTGGATAGATGAAGTAAATTAAAAGAAGTCCAGGCAAAAATATACCAATTCCACCCACAAGGGCACCTAAGACTTGAGTTAAAACACTCCCTCCTCTAGCCGCCATGCCTCCCGCATATGCGCTAAAGCTAAACATTGGTCCTGGTAATCCTTGTACAAGTCCAAATCCAGTCAAAAACTCTTGGTTGGTCATGTACTGATTCACTTCTACTAACTCACTATACATAAGTGGTACTACTACCTGTCCACCACCAATAACCAAATAACCATAGCGGTAAAAGCTTTCAAATAGATGGAGAATTCTGTTATCCCATATAAGAGTAAGAAGGAGGCTTCCTATTGCAAAGATTCCAAATGCAATCAGGTATTTCCAAGGAGGACTTATTTTTACACGGTTCCAAAGATTCTTCTCTTTTGAAGTAGCAATACTCACAGCTCCGCCTAAAATAAGAACTAATGGATATATCCAGGGCTCTCGAATAAAGTAAGTAGTTATGCCTCCTAGTAGTAATAGCAATAAAGTAATCTTGTCAGTTACTACTTTGCGCCCTATGCGATATGCAGCTACAATAATAAATCCTACAGCCATTGGACCAATATAGCGAAGTCCCTCCTGGGATATATTAATACTACCTAAAAATTGACTCAAAAATGAAAGTAAAGTCATTAATATGAGTACCGGTAAAGCCCATACTAGCATAGTCAGAAATGCCAGCAGCGGCCCTCCAATTTTATGCCCAATGGCTACGATTGTTTGTGTACTACTTGGACCAGGTAAGATGCCTGTTAAAGCGATAAGTTCAACTAGTTCTTCTTCTGTTAAATAGTTTTTCTTTACAACCATTTGGTCTGTAAAAACACCATAATGAGCTTCGGGACCTCCATAAGAACCCAAAGAACAAATAAATACATCTTTTAAAAAGGTTCTCCAGTGTACCCTTTTTGAATTTCCTAAGTTTTTTTCTGTTTTCAAAATTAAATCATCCTTTTACTTTTTAGTTAACATATTATAAAGTATTACCATTTGGATTATACTTGTGCTTTTGCTCATTCAATATCCTTGAACGATTCTAGGTTTGCCATAAATATCCTCCTAGTTTTTGACCTAATTTGCCTTAAAATTGCTTAAGTATAATATTATAAATTATTTATACCCATAACTAGAGAAATCTTTGCATGAAAATATATCTACCTACGTTATAAGTAGTTTTACAGCCTCTGTATATCTTGGGTGTACAATAATGATTTCCTAAGTATATAGTGTTTAAATTTACGCAAAAAAACAAATAACTGTACCGTATTTATTAGTTTTAAATAATAATCTTTAGAACATAATTTAAGGGATAGCTTATATGCCATCCCTTAAATATTATCAATTCTCTCTCTATTAAATTTACAAGCTAAAATGCTGTCCATCCACTGTCTGCCACTATACATTGACCATTAACAAAGCTTGAATCCTCTGAAGCTAGGAATAATGCTATAGTAGCAATCTCCATTCCTGTTCCATTTCTAGGATTCCCGCCTACATTTGCCATAATAATTCCTATGCCTTCTTGATTTACATTCTTCATAAAATCTCCAGTTCCTATTTCAGTCTCTACACCACCAGGGCAAATTGCGTTGCATCTAATGTTCTTTTTAGCATACATATAGCCAGTGTTTTTAGTTAATCCTATTAAAGCATGTTTTGAAGCAGTATAAGCAGCACCAGCTCTAGCACCATATAGGCCCCCTATAGATGATACATTTATTATATTACCTTCTCCTGCCTCTAAGAATATTTTGATTGCTTTTCTCATACTATAAAAAGGTGCATATACATTTAAATTAAATACTTTTTCTAGCATATCATCTTGTACATCTCCGATTGGACTAAAATCATCCATTATGCCTGCATTATTCACTAATATGTCTAGTCTACCAGAATTTTCATAGGCAAAGTCAATAATTTTTTCTGCTTCTTCTTTGTTCATTAAATCTGCCCCAAAAGGAATAACCTTCCCTTCAAAACCTGCAACACTTTTTGCTAATTCCTCAAGTCTTTCTACTCTACGTGCAATTGCATAAACAGTGGCTCCCTCTTTAGCAAAAAGATATGCAATATCTCTACCCATTCCAGCACTTGCTCCAGTAACTATAGCAACTTTATCCTTTAACTTCATTTTTTCTCCCCCTTATTTGTTAATTAATTAACATGTACTTTGTAGTATATATTTTAAACTATTTTATGAATATAAACAAGACCTAGCAAGAGTAACCCTTCTTTTTTCTCCTCCCGAAAGATTAGTACCTCCCTCAAGAATTAACATGTCTAAACTATCATGATTAGCATAGCTATCTAGGCCTACTTTAGATAATATACTAATTACCTTTTCATCAGGAACATCTTGATACATTGTAATATTATTCCTAAGTGTATCTTCAAATAATATTGCATCTTGTCTCATTACAACTGTGATATTACTCACAGTTGATAATTGTTTTTATTAATTGCTTCACTCTATAGAGCATGAATCATATTATCTATTCTTCCAAAAAAAGGTGATTATAAGCTAGTATAAATCTTTGTAGTATCATTGCCATTTCTGCTCTACTAGTGCTTTTAAGTGGAGCAAGTGTTGATCCTCCCACGCCTCTTATTAACCCATTCTGAACAGCCCACCTCATTGCAGGAACAGCATATTCGGAAATAGAGACCATATCTACATATTCAGATAATTCTATAGGAGAGCTTACATCATAACCTTTAAAAGAAGCATATCTATAAAGTATAGTAACAAATTGCTCTCGAGTTATTTCCTTATTTGCTCCAAAGAAGGATTCACTTATTCCATATACTATGCCCTTCTCTTTTGCCCATGCCACAGCATTATAATAATACTCATCCGGTAGTACATCTTCAAAACTATTCAACCCAGCAGCTGGCTCCCCTTCTAATCTGTGAAGTATAGTAACCAGCATTCCTCTAGTAGTTGCAAGCTGAGGTGCGAACCTATCTTCTCCAATACCAATCATTAATCCATTTTCAAATACAAATTTTACAGCTTCATAAAACCAATCTGTTTCTTTAACATCTTTAAATGGATTCACGTATTCTGCAGGAGTTACTTCTTTTCCACTATCTTTGTCTCCAGAATTATCCCCAATACCTCCATTACCATTATCATCTTCGTCATTTGGTTCATCTCCTTCATTAGGGTCTGTTATAATATCCCTGTAGATAACCTCAAATGAATCTCCAGAATATGCAAAGTTAAATACAACAGTATTGGATTCTTCTCCTCCTATACTTAATGGAGTTTTAATACTTTGAGCCTCATTATAATATTCTTTAGTTTGTATAATATTTCCTTTTTCGTCCTTAAGATGAACTACAATATTGCCATTTGTTATTTCATTCATAGAATTGTTAAATGCCTCTACCTTAATAAGGGTCTTATTTGAATCAGAATTCATAGAACTCCCTAGAGATAATTTTTTCCCGTTCTTTACAATTAAACTTTCAATTTTGATATAATCATAATCATTGGATATATCTGCATCCTGAATTTCTATATTGTTTTCCAGCAATTTAACCTTAAAGAATATTCTTACACCCTCTTCAGGAATTTCTCCATTTTCATTTAATATCCTTTGTAAATCATCTTCACCAAGTATCATATTCTTTTTCAAAATTCCCTGATTCATCAGTTCTAAGCTATCTAAATCTGATATAGTCTCAGATAGGATTGGTGGATTGTCAAAATTAGAAGTATGGTAAACTTCTAATAATACCTTGTGAACTCCTGATCTTAGCTTGGCATACATGCTATTATATAATTCTATATCAAATATACGCTGACGATTAGATTCTCTTACTAAACTAATCCCATGTATACCTACATCTGGAATATTCATATCTAATTCCCCAGTAAGTACATCTAGACTATCCGTATATTCTGCCCTTATGGTATATATAGGATTTTCTATAACATCTGGGACCCTATAAAGTAGAACAAATTCTTTATACTGACCAGGTTCAATGAGATTATTTTCTTCAAAAGTACGAGAAGATTCTCCAATCTCTATGTTTATCTTTTTAACTGTATCTACACCTTCATTGTATATTCTAAACATCACAGGTACATCTAGTCCTGATATCAATTCATCCCTAGAATAATATGTTTCATCAAGGATAAGATTATTTTTATAGCTTGCTTTGGCAGTGATTAGTTGACTAATTTTTCCCATTCCATATTCTGTAGTCTGCATTACAAAATTAATTCCCTTCGTATCTTTATCTATATAGGAATCAAAGAAATCCACAACTGTATTATAATTCAGCTCTAATAGCCTTACTTCAGGAGATGCCTTAAATTCATCATTGTTCCTAGAAATAAATTTTCTGCCCCATACTGAATAAACTCCATCCTCCTTAAAGTCTGGTTGGTACCATACTATAGACAAATCATCTATGCTTTCAGCACCCTTAGTGAACTTAAAGCTAGTATAATCTAAAAGCTCTCCACTTTCTATATCTTGTTCAAATTCCGTAAATACATTTCCTACTCTATCCACAGCAGAGACTCTAATTAAGTTAACATTTTCAACATCATAGGTCATTTTTGAATTCCATCCAATAACAAAGCGCTCAGTCTTATCTGGAAAAACAACTGATGTAATCCTAGGATTTTTATCTGTTACTTCATTATTTGTCAAACGGATATTCCTTATAATATGACCATGGATGTCTACTATAGCACAGTATATTTCTGTATTTTCTGTAGCATCCATTTGAACTTCATAGGTAATTGCTGATGTACCATCTGAAAGCATTTCTGCATTAACGGAAATTACTTGATCCACGCTGCCATCGAATAAGCATTTTTCATCGCTCCAACTACCTTCATTATATACTTTATACATAATATTGTTTCTACCATCAAAAGTAAGAGGCTTTTCTATGTCTCCAGCATAAAGACTTCTCCAAGCAACTATTGCTTTTCCTTCCCTAGAAGCAACAACAGGAGACATATCTGGTGTATAATTATTTGTCAGTCTTGTTGCAACGAACTCTTCTCCATCATATATACTTGCCATAATTTCAGTAGAATTCATCATTCTTTGAATATCCCAAAGCTCAGCTTCTTCACCTTCGCTAGACTCTATATCCTCTATTAGACGTATCCAAGCAGCTACAGCCCATTCAGATGTGCCATCTACTACAGCATCTGTATCTGCATAGTTCGATTCATCTACTTCTGTGCCTTCAGAAAAATATCCCTCCTCTTTTGTAGAGAAGTTTACTGCTGTATCATTTATGTCATAGCTATCCATATCTGATATATAAAGCATTATTTCTCCATCCTCAGTTACTACAGGATTTGAATAAGGGTATGCATTAGTTTGAATAACACTCAAAGCTTCCGTACTAGCTCCATGGAAAAATCCTCTAGACATTATAGGTGGATACCATTCCCTATGATTCTCTAAATATTCTCTTCCTTCATAGGTAACCGTAATATCCGTAGGTATCAGCACTTCATCCTCTAAATACATATGGTTTTTTATCCTTATTAAATCAGCTTTATCTATTTGATATACAGAATCATATTTTTCCTTTATATTGTTGTAGTCATTATATGTCCAAGACTTACTAGCTTCCCCTATGGTATAGCTTCCCTCTAATCCAAGAAAAAGCAGTTTTATTTTATATTCAATTCCTGTTTGGCCTGATAAAGTTAGCCTTTGTCCATTGCTATCTTCAAATTTATTATTCAGCCACAAATATCTCTGTTCAAAATTTATCCTTCCGTATGGGCCTGCTTTAAGGCTCACTACATCATAATCTAGACCAATCCCACCAAATCCTCTAATAAAGAAATATGGATACAATTCGGTGATATAGGTTCTATAAAACTCATACTCTTCTTTACTGATTTCTTTCTTTTCTAACAATGTCTTTAAGCTTATTTGAGCCGTACCGCCTATCATAAATTCTGCCGTAACTGGTATGAAAGATACCCATGTATTATATGTTTTTTTATAATTATATCCTCCAGCTACATAAACATCCGAATTTATTACAGAAATTCTCCACTCCTCACTATTTGCATCATAAAAGATTTCACAATCGATATATATGCCACCACCATATTGCTTTGTCTTCTTTGAAACAGATCCTGTCTTATACTGCTCCATAGTTTTTATACTTTTACTTATATAATCACCTTTCTTCATCTCTTTGGCTTCACCAATTTTAGGTAAAAAATTAAATTTAGTACTGGAATCTAAATCTGAAGCATAGACTCCTGCAGGATTACTTTCGCTTAAATCCCCTATGGAAATCTTCATAATCCCTCTAAAAACCATTGGATCATCAGTAGGTGAAACCACTAATCTTATAGCTTCTTTATCAATTTTAAACTGACTTAAAGTATTTAAAACATCTCTTACATAATCCGGCTTATCTCCCCAAGGAACTGTATTAGAACCTAAAACAGAATCAAGGATATTCTCACTAATATCTTCCATATCACCTTTCACCAGCGTGCCCATTGAAGGAATATCCTGTATATTTATAACCTTAAAGGTAGTAGGCATATTGATTATTTTTAGATTAGAATTATTCTTAATCACAATCTGTCTAGATAATCTACTTTCTTCTCCAGGTTTAAAATAAAATATATATTTTTTTAGGTCAAATGTATTGTTTAGAATAACATAATCAGAAAACTCATAGGATTCTACACTAGTACTAGAGAACAGACTCCAATCCCTACCCCTTTCATCTGAATATTTAACCTCATAAGCATCTGTAAACTTTCCATCTAGAACAATCTGTGTGTTTAATAAACTTTCTTTTTCAGTATCTTCAATAATAATGAGATCTAAAAATTGATAGTCAACACCATCAATACTTAAACTATTCCAGAACACCTTGGCATCATTTTGAAGATTTGAGCTGTCAACCATACTTAATATAGGTGCTTCAACATAGGTAATCCCATTCTTAATTCGTTTATATAATCCTATAGTTTCATTGTCTACCTTTATGAATTCATGGTAATGTGTATTTCCTGGAATACTTACTTCTATAATATATTCAATTTTATCCTCTGGTTTAAGATAAAAACCCTCTTCTCCTTTAGGAAAATTGAAATTCAACTCATAAAAATCGTATGCTTTAGGATTTATGCTTTGATATTCTTTGCCACTTAATCCATTGATTAATATTTCAGGTCTATATACACCATTAATATATACCCCACCCTTTACTTCTATGGCCCCCTTATATGAGGTAATTCCTTTCTCATACTCTGCAAATACAGCAAAATTAAGCCCGTAGTTAGATTGATTAAATATAATATTTTTCTGTGGATAAAGTCCTGTATAATCTATAGATACCTGATTTACGCTTCGTTCATTTTCACTTAATATGTAAGGTTCGTATAGAGCATCATTTGGTATACTAAATTTCATATCTCCAGTTATACCAGATTTCTCGTAAATGGCTAGACTCCCTTTTTCATCTGTATAGACTTCTTTTGAGATTCCATCACCATTAATATATTGGACAAGACTTTTCTTACCAGGATAACACTGAAAAATAAACAGCTTGTCTTTCACACTATCTACTGTAATCTCTAGAGATTCCTCCATTCCTGTTAGAACATGAATAGCTGAAATTGATGTTTCTCCACTGGATACACCCTTCAGCATTAAATCACCATTAGGTAAAATAAGCTCCTCTTCATCAATATCACGATATATCCCATTGTCATTATACTTTAAAGATACCTTACTACCATCCTCAACAGTCCACAATATTTTATCGTAGATTTTACTCCAATTATATTCATCCTTATTGATAGTTAGCCTTTCTTCTAAATTAATCTCTCTTTTTAGATCTAATATATCTTTACTAGTCATACCAGACATATGGTCTAAGCTCAATGTATAATTTTCACCAGAATTTATATTATTGATTAGTATTTTTAATGCCTCAGAGTTATACACGTAAAAGATATATGAATCATATGAATATGCTTCGTCATATTGATTTTTTGCTTTTAAAGTAACTGTATATGCGTCATATAGTCTACTCCTATCAACTTCCCTAATATTAATTCTTGTCTCAAATTTTTCTACTGCATCATCAATATGGATTGGCTCTCCGTTTCTAAATAGCTGTAAAGACACTGCTGTAGCCTCATTTTTATTTTCAATATTAAAGCTTACTGTAAATCCTTCAACCTGATCAGTCATATAATAGCTATCAGGCTTAATCAAAACTGCCTTTGCGGGACGGCTCTTCACTCGAATATTAGCCCTTGCAGAAAATAATTCCCCAGTTAAAATATCTTTTGTAGATATTTCTAAAATATAACTATATCTTCCTAGGGGGGCTGTATTAACTAAATATTCGGAATTCAAGATATAAGATGTAATTAGGTTATCTATTGTTGCATCTACATAGTCCTTGTATATCAGTCCTCCCTTTTCAGGCTCAGAGGATCCATCATGCACTGCTTCGTACAGTTCAAAGGTGTAAGTAGTAGGTGTTTCAGGTCCACCATTAGAAGCATTGATTTCAGTAATATTAGTTGAATAGTATATCCTTGCACTATTTCCTTCGACTAGCTCTATATTTTTAACTCCATTTGGCACCAGTAAAAAACCTTCTGAGCTGTTGATTACCGTCAAAGGCTTACTATGGATTTGATATGATTTTCCTTCAACACCACCGTTCAATGCAGTAAGTGTAAACCTTACCTCACCAAGCTTACCAGTTAGGATAATAGTGCCATCTCCTTTTATTGATGCAACGGTTTCATCACTACTTGACCAGGAAAAATCCTTTGAGTCCTGCCATGTAGCATTAGTATCCACCCTATATCCTAATACAAGGGACATTTCACTGTTTGCTGTAATTTTTCCACTGGAAGGCCATTCTTCATAAATTATTTCAAAATCCCCATCATCATCAATATAAACCAAAGAAGCCACAGTGTATTTTTTGGCTAAAGAATATATTAACTCATCTGAGAAATACACTTCAGCTATACAATATTTATCCATATCCGTAGTGTTTATAGGAGATTGAAAGGTCCCTTTTAATTCAGTAATAATATGACCTTCATTAGCATAAAGAGATACATCTACAGGTTCACCCAGATTTCCAATTACCTTAACCCCTATATTCTCCACTACTCCGTCTGCTCCTATATAACTTTCAAGATACTGAGTAAGGATGTGACTTTCCTCCAGTGATATTACTACTTCACCGTTTATTGCTGTGTTCCCATCTCGAGTAAGGCTAATTACTGTATCTGCAGCATATGAAAATATAGACTTTATGTCATCATATTCTTCAATACTCTTATCTACCATATCTCTAGAATAGGTTATTGAATAATCATTGTCCTGAGATTGTTTTGATAGATCTACTGCTCCAATTATATTGCTTACCTCTATTTTTGCTTTTACTCTATTGGATTCCAGAAAAAAATCATCTAAACTAAGGTCATACAAAAAGCTTACAGTTTCACTTATAGTTTCATTAGACTCCATTGGATAAAGAATCTCATCATTTACTGTTATACTGATACTATCTATATACACTGGTTCATTATATGTAACTATAATAGGCACACTATGACCAACAGAAAAACAACCCTCTTGAACTTCTATTTCCGTAGGATAAGGTTTTATCTTATCAACAAAATTTATCTGATTTTCAAACCCCTCTCCTTCTAGACTTTCAAAAATAGTATAAATATTCTCATCTACAGAATATCTATAGCTAACATTTAGCGATTGAATAATGCCGTTGCCTTCCATATTAGGACCTAGACCTATTTCAGAAAGTTGTATTTCTCCAATATTAAAATCAATTTCATCACTGCCATCAATTGGTATAGTTCTTTCAAAATAATTAATCCCCCAAGTATGGTTGCTTTCTATATTAAAGTATACTGCTCCTGTAACCGTGCTTTCATTTAAAAAATATCCTCTTGGGGAGGTTAAATGAGTAAACACATTATTATCAATCATTGTCCTTACATCTTTTGAAATAGTTGATTCTATTGCTAAGCCCACAGTCTCTAATAAATTACGATATTTCCCTGGAGTATCCTGGAAAACTTCTACTGAGCCTAAATCTAACTGTGTCAAGTCTACTATATATGTGTTTTTTGCGCGTTCATAGGACTTTTCAAAATCAAATTCATTTTTTATTACTACAGGAATTGTTGTACTATTTTTCTCATTTTCAAACAAAGCATTTTCTAGACTAAAGCAATTTATATAAAAAATCCTATCTTTAGTCCAAAACTCACCGACTTTTGAAGGTAAACTAGGTGTATGTACTAATTTAGGTATTTCTATTTCTATAGATTTTTCTGTACTACCTGGTTCAAAAATTATTGTTCCACTTAATTCTCCATTGAAATGATCTATCAAAAATGCACTACCAGGGTAGATTTCATATTCAAATGAGACAGGGATTTCCTTTAGGGTATTTAAATAAAATGTAATAAAAGCAGTTTGATCATTATCATAATTAGAGTATATAGGATTTATTTCATAACTTACCCTGGTACTAAAATCATCTCCAGATGGTGATATTGTATCTCCATCTTTCCAAAGCTCAGTATATGCCGTAGCACCTACTTCTTCAGTGAAGGCTCCATAATTATTGTGATTTGCATCTGAATAAATAGGAAATGGGATAATTAAAATATAAAAAGTAATGATACTACTAATGATTCTTTTAAGCAAGCACTTGTGATGTTGTTTCATTTGAACACCTCCTGCAAATACTTCATAACAAAAATATACCTACAATTTAAATTGATTTAATACAATACCGATTACCTTCATTCCATATGACCTAAGCTGAAAGGCGCCTTCCTGCAAACACCAATCATAAATAACCCCACGAGCACAAGTGGTTAAAATAGCCACCATTTCACTGGAAGGTAATTCAGTACTTAATTCTCCATTTTTTTGCCCTTCCTTCGTTAGCATTTCAAGTCTCCGATAATATTCTCTTTCCGGTGAAATTAAAAATCTATTAGTCGTTTGGGCTTTGATTTGAGAGGAATATATTACAGACATAAAATCTAATCCTATCTCTTTTTCCATAAACTCAAATACATATTCCATCAATAAGTATATTTTTTCTATAGTATTTTTGTACCTCCTTTCACTCTCTGAAAATTTCAAATATGCTTCATCTACTAATCCAACCATACTGAAAATTAATTGTTCCTTTGTTTTAAAATGAGTATAAAATCCGCCCTTAGATGATCCTGCTTCACGTATTATTTCATCAACGCTTACATTGCTATATCCTTTTTCAAGAAATAACTTCCTTGCACAATCAATTATTCTTTTTTTAGTTTTATTGGCCTGCTGTGTTCTCTTATTCATAATTTTTTCCCTTCACATTTAAAATATTATATTTCACAGACTGCGGTCTGTAAATTTAGATTACTATTTGTGTGGATATATGTCAAGAAAAATATGGCTAAGTGGGAAAATATGTGACTTCGATTCTAGGCAAAAAAAAGTGCAAATACTCAACATCATTTATTAGATGTTTTGCATTTACACTTTATTACCTTCATACTGACAAAGGGACGTTTCACTCGTCTCTTTTTGCTTTAATCAGCAGAAGTGTCTCCTTGTATCTTACTTATTACAACATGGATGACAATACATCCGCCTTGGATAAAATGCCCTTTAGACTTCCATCACTATCTATTACAGCTATAGGATATCTAGTTTCTGCAGCCATTGGGATTATATCGTGTAATAATGTATCTGGAGCTGTGGTCATTATGTTTTCTATAACTATATCTGATAATGATAATTTTTCATTTCTAGCTCGTACAGCATCATCAATTGTAGCTATTCCTAGTAATTTCATCTTATCTCCAACAACATATGCACTAGAAACCCTATTGCTTCTCATGATTTTTATAGCATAACTTGGGCTATCTGTTCTGCGAACAATACTATTTGGAGTAGCCATTACGCTTCTAACGCTAATTACCTGAGTTTTATCTGCATCATTTATAAATTGTTTTACATAATCATTTGCTGGATGCTCAAATATCATCTCTGGAGTATCCAATTGAATCAATTCCCCATCACGCATTATAGCTACCCTATTCCCTAATTTAAAGGCTTCATTTATATCATGAGTTATAAATATTATGGTCTTATCTAATTTTTTTTGAATGGATAGAAGTTCAAATTGCATGTCCTTTCTAACTAAAGGGTCTAATGCAGAAAATGGTTCATCCATTAAAAGTATGTCCGGATCATTAGCTAGAGCTCTTGCTAATCCTACTCTTTGCTTCATACCTCCAGAAAGACTTGATATAGGTTCATTCTCTAAGCCTTCTAAACCTACCATAGAAATCATTTCCCTTGCCTTAGCTTGACGTTCCTCTTTGGATACTCCCTTGACTTCAAGACCATATTCCACATTACCTAATACATCTCTGTGAGACATAAGCCCAAAATTTTGAAACACCATGGCGATATTATTTCTTCTATATTCTTTTAATTCCTTTTTATTAAACTTACT
Source organism: Proteiniborus ethanoligenes (assembly GCF_900107485.1). Lineage (NCBI taxonomy): Bacteria > Bacillati > Bacillota > Clostridia > Eubacteriales > Proteiniborus > Proteiniborus ethanoligenes. Next base: position 11,276 of record NZ_FNQE01000020.1, on the reverse strand, counting down.
TATATTCTTATCATTAAATAGAATTTCTCCGGAACTAGGTTTATTAAGCATATTAAAACATCTAACCAATGTTGATTTACCAGAGCCTGATAAACCTATTATAACAAAGATCTCTCCTTTTTTTATATCCAAGGTTACATCCCAAAGTGCCACAGTTGTTCCAGTTTTTTTATAAACTTCATCCTTAGATGCTCCTAAGCTTTTCATTTTAAACGCTCTACTTTTTTCTACACCATATAACTTGCTTAAGTTTTTTATGCTTAAAATAATGTTATTCTTCATCTAAGATTACCTCCCTACCATTGACAAAGCCTTGGGTTATTCTATCTAATAAGACTGCAATAATTACAACTGCAGTACCAGATACTAATCCTCTGCCTATTTCTACTCGGTTTACACTTATTAGGACTTCCATCCCTAAACCAGTAGCTCCAATCATGGAGGTTGTAACCACCATGGACATTGCCATCATAAGAGTTTGATTTACTCCAGTCATTATTGTAGGCAAGGCCTGTGGTATTTGTACTTTTATTAAGGATTGTAATCTAGTGGAACCAAAGGATAAGGATGCTTCTACTACTTCTTTGTCAATTTGTCTAATTCCGTGACTTGTAAGCCTAATAATTGGTACTATAGCATAAATTGTTGTTGCTATTACTGCAGGTGGTTTACCTAAGCCAAAGAATAATAGAGCTGGAATTAGATATACAAATACTGGCATTGTCTGCATTGTGTCTAATACTGGTCGAATTATTCGATTTGCCCTTTCACTGGTTGAGATGATTATTCCCAATGGAAAGCCCAGTGCTAATGAAATTATAACTGATGCTATGACTATAGATAATGTTTCATTCATAGAATCCCATAGTCCTAAAGCTCCTATAAGGGACAGTAACCCCGCATATAGTATCCCTTTCCCAATCTTTCTGCTTATTTTCCAACTCACTAAGAATACTAATATTAAGCTTATAAACCAAGGTATGAAATCTAATACCTTATAGATTGCATTTACTAAACTACCTAAAAAGAATCTTATATTACTAAAAAACGAATCATATTTTACACTAAGATTTCTAACTGAAGTATCTATATCATTAACATTTAAAGGAATCTTAAATGGAAAATCCTTTAGCCAATTTGATTTTTTAGTCTTTTCATCTGTACCTAAATAAGCTTTAATTTTTTGTGCATTGTCCGGATTTAGCCACTGATCTAATAATTCATCATGTTCCTTTAGGAACCATTTTGCTGTTTCTATATAATTAGACTCAGTTTCTTGCATGTATGCTAAAGCCTCAGAGGTTAAAGCACTTGAAGTCTTATATTTGGTAAGGAATTCAACCATTTCAGGATTTTGCTCGTAGAATTTATTACTTACTCCTATATTAACTTTTACAGAAGGTAGCTCAGTTTTCCCTTCTAGATATGTTTTAGCATCAAAAGGTTGATCTTTCAACAATACAAAGTCATATTTACCCATGAGCCAAGTTGGCTCCCAATAATATGCAACTATTGGTTCACCCTTTTCATATGCTGAAGTTAAAGCTGATGATAGAGCCGCATCTGATCCTGGTCTAAAATATACAAAGTTTTCGTCTAGATTATAGTGTAGATACTTATTATACATGATCTCATCAACTTCCCAGCCAGGGATTGCACCATAAACTCTACTCATACCCTTTGTTTCTGCATCAGGAAATACATCTGGATATTTCTTTAAATCCCATACATATTTTAAATCAGAAGCCATTGCCTTAATTCCTCTTTCATCATCCCCTTCAATTACATATCTCGGAACATAAAACCCTTGATTATTATCATCAAAATTTACTCCTAAATCTTTAAATTTACCTTCATTTAAATCCTTCTCGTAAGTAGCTAGATTATCTGTCCACTCTTCCATATGAACATCAATTTCACCTTTAAGCAAGCCTTCGTGTAATACAGTAGTTGATCCGGGAACTTCTCTTCATTTATACCCAAAAATTTGTTCTGCTATTAATCCTGCTACTGCATTGTGGAACTTCACACTATCCCAACCGGCATCTGCAAAGGCTATTTCTTTTGTTTTTACTTCTTCTGAATAAACAGAAGTAGATGTAATTACTAATATTAATATTAAAATTACGCTAAAAAACTTTTTCATAATTAACATCCTCCCTTTTTTATAATTGAAAAAAATCCAGTAAGGGAATTATTAAGCCTACAAATATTGTGAAACAACAAAATTCCAGAACCCCTTAGCAATCATTGGTTTTATCTAATGGGTAGGGCTCTTGTTATGTAAACTTAATTTTGGGTACAAAAAAGAACCATGGAGTTCCATAGTTCTAATATGCAGAACATTACTCCCCTTTATACGCTTACGAGGTTAGCTGTCGGGTTAGGGCTAAAGGGTTCTGCCCCTCCAAAATGGATACACCCCCGAAGATTGGGTCCCCCGCTTCATTTAAGAATTCAGCGATATGGTTTGCTTTTTCAATTGTAAATATCAGCCTTTATTATAGCACATGCTAATAATTTATGCAAATCACGTTAGGATAAAGTGACGTTTCGAGACCACTGAAAAAGTAGTATCGAAGCGCCCCTCGTCTTTTTCGATTAAACATAATACTGCGATTGAGACTTAAACATTTTAGCATACTGCATATTATCATCCTTAATCAACTCATCGTGATTTCCATATTGGATTATCTCCCCTCTATGAAACACTGCAATTTTGTCACAGATTTTACAGCTTGACATCCTATGTGAAATATATATAGCAATTTTATTTCCAACTAAGTCATTAAATTTGTTGTATATCTCATACTCTGCTATGGGATCAAGGGCCGCAGTAGGTTCATCCAACACAACTATTGGAGCATCTTTATATAAGGCTCTACCAATAGCAAGCTTTTGAGATTGACCTCCTGAAAATTCTATTCCTTTCTTGTCAAACCTTTTATATATAGAAGTATTAACCCCTTTTTCTAATTTAGAAATCTCTTTTTCTAGACCTACTTCTCTCATCACCTCAAATATAGATTCATCTGATGCAGTGTTATGATCATCAAGAGATATATTCTCCTTGATTGTAAAGGCTAATAGTTTAAAATCTTGAAATACTACAGAGAATATTTTCATATATTCATCATATTTGTATTCACTAATGTTAATTCCATTTAAAAGTATTTCACCTTCTGTAGGTTCATATAATCTTGTCAAAAGCTTAATAAAAGTTGTTTTACCAGCACCATTTAGACCTACTAAGGATAATTTTTCACCATGCTTGATAGTTATGGATATGTTTTTTAGTGTATAATCTTTATTCTTTGGATACTTAAAAGAGACATTACAAAACTCAATAACATACTGATCTTGTTCTTCCAGACTCCTATCACCAGCTTGATTTTTAGATTCTAATTGCTCAAATTGAATAAATAGATCTAAATATCTACATAGCTGGTTTATCTCAATAAAAGTATTAATAAATGAGGAAACAGAAGTACTAAAGCTACTGATAGCACTGGCATACATTGTAAAGCTACCTATAGATAGAGCTTCTATGAAAACTCTATAAGTCAAATAAGCATATACTAATACCATTTGAAACTGTAGATTTATATTGGTTAATCCATTATACTTCCCTTCTGTTCTACAATGCCTTGTATTAATAGCTACAATATCGGTGTGAAACCTACTGGACTTTGACAGAATAATAGGTGCGATATTATATAATCTAATATCCTTACCAAGAGAAAAATCTGATGTCAATGTACCAAAGTAAGCAAATGCTCTGTTAGCAGGTACTGCTTTCTGACCTTCTTCAAAGCTCAGTTTCTGTAACTTATCAAATATCTTTGAATTTAATGCTATAATTGCTAATATTACAAGTACTATAAACCCATTCAAAGTAAATATTATTGCAATAAGTCCAATCATAGTAATAATCTCAGAGACTGCTTTTGCAATGTTTTCTATTAACCTTTCAATAGTACCATGATTATAAATTGCAAATAAAGCTCTCTCCTTTAAATCAAGTATTTCCGGGTTTTCTATGTTCTCAAAATCCATGTCAACAATCTTTTCACTTATTAATGTATCAAAGCTATACATCATTTTTTCATTTGCTATTTTAACTCTCTTATCAAACCAACGATTAGTGATATTCAATACAAAATTACCAAGGATTAGAATTGCAATAAATTGAACAAATATCTCCGTTCTTTGCTGTCCAATTAATTCATCAATAATGAACTTAGGAACAATTATGTTTAGAAAAGGGATGGCTGATTTTAAAAACGAGGATAGTAATAAAGTTGGTATGTGGGACTTGGATATGCTATGGGTTAATTTTAAAAAGTACTTTAGAATTCTGATATTTTCACCTAGTCCTTGCCTTTGTTTATATTCCATAGCCTGCAGCCTCCTTGCTCATGTTCTCCTCTTTGTAATATTGTGATTGGATGTTGAACATGCTAGCGTATTTTCCATCCTTCTCCATAAGCTCATCATGGGTTCCATACTCCTTTATCTCACCCTCCTCCATAAAGGCTATGACATCACAGAATCTGGTGCTCGAAAGTCTATGAGAAATATAGATTGCTGTCCTATTTTCAATCAATTCATTAAAGCTCAAATAAATATTGTGTTCTGCAATTGGATCAAGGGCTGCAGTAGGTTCATCTAAAACAACTATTTCTCCACTTTTATATAATGCCCTTGCTAGAGCTAATTTTTGATTTTCTCCACCTGAAAGTTCAATGCCATGTTCATCAATAACCTTTAGTATACTTGTAGAGAAGCCTTTCTCTAAGCTATCGACCTTCTCCTTAATACCAGCTTTTCTTGCTGATTCTTTAACTCTTTCGTGATTAATATTTTTATCTTTCAAAGCAATGTTTTCCGTTACATTAAAAGCAAACATTTTTATTTCCTGAAACACAATTGAGAATAGCCTATAATATTCTTTTTGATCAAACTGATTTATATTTATTCCATTAAGGTAAATTTCGCCTTCTATTGGAGAGTAAAGCCTAGTCAATAGCTTTACAAGTGACGTTTTTCCTGCTCCATTCACTCCGACTATAGCAAGCTTTTGTCCTGGTTTTATTTTTAACGAAAGGTTTTTGAAAATATAATTATCACTGTTAGGATATTTAAAGGATACATTCTTAAATTCAATTTCATATGGCTTCTGAATAGGCACTTTTAGTGGTTCCTTAACTTTTTCTTCATCTTTTATATCTAAAAAATCTCTTAAATCCCCTACATATTTACAGTTAGTCTTAACAAAGGCAATATCTTTCATAAGATTTCCCATCCATAAAGCAAAACCACCAATTGTAGCTACGTACATTGTGAAATTTCCTATAGTCAAGCTGCCTGTTACAACTCTATGTATCAAATATCCATAAACAATGCCTTCCCTAAGTAATAATAAAACTGCATCAATAACATCTGACCTATATCTTTTACTCTCTATATCTTCTGAAATATCTGTTCTTATCTTATCAAAATACTCTTTTTTTCTTAATAGCAAATCCTTCATACTATAAACTCTAATATCCTTACCATATTGAAAATCAGACATTGTCGAAGATACATATACTGACTTTCTGAAATACTCCGTTCTCTTACCCTCTTGACTTTTCTCATATTCATTAACCTTTAAGTTAATAAAGTAAATTATAATAACATTTACAACTAAATATAATAGTATAAGTGGATTTAATGTTAGTATTATTGCTATATATCCCAAAAATCCTGCTAAGCTACCTAATATTGTAAATATCTTCTGAAGAATTCCCCCAATTCCTCTATGGGGATTACTTACTGTTCTCCATGCAATTCGAATGGCATTTAATACGTCAGGATCTTCTGTATGCTTATAATCCATTTCCATAGCCTTCTCATGGATTACATCAATAAACTTAAATCTAATGTTACTCATTTTCATTCTATAAGCTCCTGCTAGATAGGCTATAAAATATTTAGTAACTGCTGATATCAATAGTGTGACCAAAAGTATCTTAATCAGTATATCTACACGCTTTATCCCCATTAGTTCATCTATTAAAAATTTAGGAGCTAAAATCCATATAAAAGGAGCAACGGCAATAAATATCGAATTGAATCCACAGATATATAATAATGACTTGTCCCATTTCCAAATGTACCTAAATACAAATTTTAAATTATCTAATGTACTCCTTTTAATTTTTGTATGGTTATCGTTTTCCATTTCTCACCCTCCTATTGGCTATTAAATTATTCTAAAAGCTGTAAAACTATCAAAATTACACTTTTTATATAACGTAAAGATAATGGGGAGAACTAATTTCACCTTTTCAGTTTGGTAGATAAGGATTTCTCCTTTTTGATTTGTATCTATGGTAGTCACCTTCTGTACATTTACGGATAATGTGCTTTGTTTTATTAACTGGTAGTGGAGCATCTTCTTCAGAAAAATACTCAATATTAATAACCTCAACAACAGCAGTGTGATTATCATTTCCTACGGTAACTAAAACAAAATCACCAACCTCAATACTATCATCATCGGTAATATAATAATAGCTCTTGTATCCCTCATCAAAGATTACGCTACAGAAAATATATTCACCTTTGCGACGTTTTACTTTTTCATAAACGGATGGATTAAGTATTTCCCCTAAGCCATAAAAACACATGAAATTGAATACTGTTTCCGCAAACTCTGCCCAGTCATCTGGTAATCCTTTTTTATCAAAGGTTCCTTTTATAACACGTTGTGGACTTTCCTTAAAATCAATGGTTATCGTATAATCCTTGGTTTCATTCGGCGTTTCAACAATATCAGATGGATTGCCCACTATATTGTCAAATAGGTATTCTGCATCCAAACCATCTAGTAATCCCTCAACACCACCTTCAACTTTATATTTACGAGAAACAATACAGCCAGTTCCAATGTTTTGAATGTGTTCAATACTTTCTGATTCTCTATCTACTACCAACTGTTCTGTATAATCCCAAGTAACATATTCAGTTTCCTCACCTATAGGCTGCTTGGGGTTAATTTTGGTAATTCGGTGGTATTCAATAGAAATTTTATTTACCTTATCTGGTTTGCAATTACCATCAAATACATATAAGTCATTCATTTCAAGTGACTCCCTAATAAAATCTGAAAGGTCAATTCCATCAACTTCAAAATCAGAGCACAGTGAACCCCTGAATTTATATGTTTCATCCTCTGTATTGGTTAGTTCCATTTGCCAATCACCGATATCCGTTGCAAAGACTTCATCATACTCCTTGCTGAAATAATTGGCAACAGTATTTAAAATTTTTTCTGATACTATTTTTTCTATTTTATAATTCTTAGTTCTGGATTTTTTATATTGACCTAATCCATCTCCAAATACATATGCAGAAAACCATACCCTTCCTTCTGCATTGATTGTTATACGTTGTTCTACCTCATCTGTAGGTTCTGGGCAAGGTCCATAGCATACATTGTTAGATATAATACGGATTTTTTTAGGTGTGCCTTCAAATATAAACATATTTTTTCCAGTAAGTATAGCTAGCCTACTAAGTGCCAAAATAAACCACAAACGATTTTTAAACTCCAAAATTTCTTCTCCCATATATGCCCAATGGTTAAAATATCTCCACCTAGAATAAATAGCCGAACCCAATAGTTTTATATCCTTTACATCATCTATAATCTTATCTAGTTCCTCATAATCATTAACTGCTTTACCATATTTTTCAGCAAAAGCATTCCCACAGTCCATCTCAAATCCAAGGGCTACACAATCATCTGCCATATAGCGGTCTACCAATTCTATATAATTAATTTTTTGATCTCGAAATTTATCGCACCATTTTACTGCAAAATTATGAACTTGTTCCATATCTATCACTATGGTCACCTCCGTTCAAGCACAACAGCTAAATTTCTGTGGTTTGTCCCATGTCACTCCCTGGTAAATAATAAAGTTTTCCTTCTTTAGCAATTATTCTAACATCTTCGTGGAATAAATCGACCAATTCCGTTTTACATGGATTTTCATATGTACTAACTTGAGCTGTGATTATATTTGTCGTTCTTTCTGATATAGGACAGAAGTTATACTCTTGATTGATTAATCCAGGTAGCTTATGAATGAAACCATCAAAACCTCCTCGTTTTCTAAGATTTAAATCTATATTGATACTATGTTTTTTTGCTTGAGATTGATGCCATATGTTAAGCTGTTAATCGCATCTTTCACTTGTTTTGAATATGTAGGAAGTAATGCACCACATTGCTCTCTTGATACAGAGCCAAGATGTAATGTGTGTTTCAAATCAGCAATTCGATACAGAACCTCTAAAAGAATCTTCTGATAAATATACCAATTTTGAACTTCTGGCAACTCTTCTTCATATTCATCAAAACCAAGATTGCTTTTTTTAGAATAACCTACAATCGTTAAATTAGCTTGCCCTCTGATTCCCTCTGTACTATGATATATGCCACGAACTGCTCTTGTCATATCTTGAGATTGCGTAAGCTTTGCCCCTACGGGAATGATAGCTTGGTATAATACTTGTGCATTGCCTTGAATTGCGTTTCTCGCTGCTGTTCCAGCTTGAAAAATTCTTGGTACAAGATTATTAACACGTGCTAAAACCTTGCTATCTTTAATTTCTACGAGTTTGGTTTCGTCAATTTGCTGTGTTACAGGTTGAATACCCCCTATCCCAACAACTCACGTATTTTTCCCGTGAGTATCGCTTTTCTAGCTTCATAAAACTCTTCAAATTTTTCTAGTTCTAGGGATATTCCTTCTGGAATAAAAGATTGTCTATGAAAATCTGCCCTTTGTTCAACATTCATATCATTATAATAATCAACAAGCCTCATATCACTTTTACTAGCATTACTTCTACCTTCCAATAGATGCAAATTAGCCAGTCTGTTGCGGTTACCTCTCCATTTTCTCCAATCTTCCATAGAAACTGATATCGGCTTATTACCGTCAAATCTTTCAAATGGATGAAGATGATCCTGCTCATATTTGAAGTGAGTATTTCTCCAGTCTAAACTAAGGAAATATAAGGCTTCACCAGCAACTCTACTGCCTTTTTCTTCGTTTAAAATATCCTCAATTTTGCCCTCTGTTACTCTAAGGTCATTCATCTGATTGAGCATATCTACAGTTATCTCATAATCATTTTCGTTAATTCTACTCTTCATTTGCTGCAACTTTCCAGTTGTCCCTGATTGAAAATAGGTAAATAAAACCGCCCTAATCAAATATGCACGAATCCCATCAAGGTTATTTCTGTATTCAGGATTATAGTAAATAAAGTAGATAATCGGTAATAGCACGTTCCAACTACTTGCAAATCTACTTACTCCGATTTTAATTTCTTTTAATGTGCTTTCTAAATTTTTTAAAGCCTTTTTAAACTCGCTCCAGTTATTTTTTAATTCTTCTGCTATATTTTTACTAATATTTGATTTAACTACATCTCCATAAATCATAAGTGCAGAACGAATTATAAAATCTGAACCAAAGCCTTCATAAGAGTCAACAAGTAGTTTCCCAAATTCAGTCTTTGCACTTGGCCAGTATGCCTCAAGTATAGACATAGTTATTTCAGATTTACGCAGGGCTTTTCCACCACTGTTAAATCTTACAAACATTTCTAGAGCATCATCTTGTTTCATGTCATGAATTTCCGTATATCGAATTAACTTTTCTACAAAAATCTTATTATAAAGTTTATTTAAGATATTTCTAGCATAATCCTTGCTATCTGCAGGAACATTAAAAATTGCCTCTTCAATAGCTTTATCTCTAGTGCTATCGTCTTGGAATTTTTGTTCTAATATATTTTTGATCTCAAATTGTGTCGGACTTAACTTTCCAACTTTTTCACTGAATTTGATATCATATTTTTTGCTATTATATTCTTCCTCATCAACAGTTATTTTGTTTTTATTTAACTCAATCAAAAGTTTCGTAACAATGCCACCACTATTTTTTCTCCTTGCATATTTTTGCCTGATAAAAGCATTCCCGAATAAAGAGAGAAATAATGAGGTTAATCTCTGTTGTCCGTCAAGCACTGCTGTGTCAGTCTGATTAACATTTATATTGCTTAATTCATAATTTACCGTATCTGCTTGCTTACGATTATCGAATGTAACCTCATATAAAAAATTACAAAAGTATGTATCCCAAGTTACATTATCATCATCCACATGCCAAAATAAAAAAGTAGCTATGGGATAATCTAAAAGGATAGAGTCCCACAATTTTTCGACTTGTTCCATGCTCCAAACATACTGCCTTTGAAATGCTGGCATAACATATTTACCATTTTTTATATTCTGTAAAGCTTCATAAATACTTATACTGCTATCAACTAATCTACTCACGCTTGTCCTCCTCGCTATAAAAACTTGATTTATACTTCAGTAAAGTATCCTTTATTTCACTCCAAAGCCAAACATTCTCTCCATCATCTTCAAATACTTTACCATGACTTTTTGCTCCGTCTATTTTCATCTGTGAATAATTATTTTTGAAAGTAGGTACATATAGCTCTGGATTCTCCTTTTCACTACATAGATGCTCCATCATTGTAACAGTAGCTTCACCTGCTATATCAACTGCAGCAAAATATGCCTTTATAATTTTATGATTATACTGTTCTGTCTTTAATGCCCATATAGGAATACGCTGAATAGCCTTTCCATAATAATCATTATTTACTTCAGTAGGTTTAGATATTGTTTTAGGATTATATTCGTAGGAAGCCTTTTCAAAAGTCTTAGCAATGTACCATCTCATACACATTTCAATAGCTTCTTCTTCAGAATCTTTAGAGATGCTCATAGCAAGACAAAATTTTTCATATACATCTTCATCTATTAAAAAACTTACCGCTTTACTCATATTTTCACCTCTTTTACTAAAAATCTTAGCGTTTGTCATAACTTGCAACGCTTGAAATCACTGTGTTCTATACAGTGATTTTTTCTTATCACTCAAAAATATTTCTATTTTCAAAAAGGGTTTTCGCCTCTTTATGTCAAATAATATAAGTACCACCAAATATTATATTAAGGAGGCGAAGCCCTTGTTTGAACGTCAATTAATCTTTAATAACATTGATTTATTTACATCTAATAGCAAAACAAAATTTTATGAAAAAATCTTCGATATCATTGATTTGTCTAGTTTCCCAAAATATCATTCGTCTAAAGTTGGACCTACTGGTTATTGTCTTCATGCTCTTTTAAGATC